>DATIVG010000267.1:0-5096 GCA_035466075.1 Nodosilinea sp.
GGTGGAGCGGGCCCGGTTTTTGCTCCGGCACAGCCCCCTGGGCACCGCCGAGATTGCCGCCCGAGCTGGCTTTTGCGATCAAAGCCACCTGACCCGATGGTTCAAACGAGTGACCGGGGCTACCCCCACCCAGTTTCGCCAGGGGTGATCGCAGGAATGTCCTAAAGGTTCACCGCTTTGTTCTAGAGCCCGGCCCAGCCCATTGCCTACGCTGGCCCTAGCGCTTTCTAGAGAACCCCATGTTGGTCGAACAATCTATCGAACAGGCCCAGGTCACCGTGGTCACCCCCGCTGGCCCCATGCCCGCTTTTCTGTGCAAACCCGCCCAGGCGGGCCGCTTCCCCGCCGTTTTGCTGCTGATGGAGGCCTTTGGCCTAACCGCCCACATTCGCGATGTGGCGACCCGTCTGGCGCGGGAGGGCTATGTGGTGCTGGCCCCCGACCTGTACTACCGCGAGTCGCGCGATCGCACCTTTGGCTACGACCAGGTCGCCGCCGCCATGGCCCAGATGGGGCAGCTCGACTTTGGCCCGCCGATGGAGGCCGACCTCAAGGCGGCGATCGCCTATCTCCAGGCGCGCCCCGACACTACCCGCATTGGCGTCACCGGGTTTTGCCTCGGCGGCGGGCTGAGCTTTCTGACCGCCTGCCGCTTCTCTGCTGAGATTGCCGCCGCCGCGCCGTTTTACGGCATGGTGCTAGACGAATGGATCGACGCGGTGGAAGACATTGCCGTGCCGATGCTGCTGTTTTTTGGCGGCCAGGACCCGTTTATTGGGTGCGATCGCATCCAGCAAATCGAGGCTCGCTTTCAGCAGCTCGGCAAAGACTACACCGTGCAGGTGTATCCAGAGGCCAACCACGGATTTTTCTGCCACGAGCGCGAGTCTTACCATGCCGCCGCCGCCGCCCACGCCTGGCAAACCTTGATAGCCTTTTTTCGGCAGCATTTACAGCCGTCATATTAGGCCTGTAAGCGCCCAGGGTGTTGCTCAAAACCGCCCCGCAGCTCAAGGGCATACGTTGGGTCGAGCATAGCTGACGGTTAAGAGTTCCCACTGGTGGCCGTCGGGCTCGTTCCAGTAGATCATCCGCCCGCCAAACTGCGTGCTAATTTGGCGGTCTATGCGGCCCCGCAGGCTGCTGCGGTAGTCAATGCCGCTGGCCTCAAGGCGTTCGAGAATGGCGTCAAACTCTGCCTCTGTAACCCGAAAGCAAACGTGATAGATGGGGAAATCCTCATCGGTTGATTGGAAGTCGAGGGTCAACCCACTGTTGACGTAAACGGGCGAAAAGGGGCCCAGGGCCTGCGCTGCCCAGGGCACCCCCAGCAGCTCGGCCAGGCGCTGGGCCGACTCCACCTGATCGCGACAGGGAATAATGGTGTGATCAAGTTCTATAGTCATAGACAAATTCCTCGCTTGGCAAACTAGAGAACGCTTGAGCATTTGAACTAATCATTGTCTTGGCCAAAGAACAGACTGTTTCTCACCAAAAATCTGCCGTCAAAGGTGATTAGCAGACCTTCGCCCTCAAGCAAAGTCGCGCCTGGGTTTGGTTTACGGGCATGGATGTGCAGGTGGGGTTCAGTGATGTTGCCGGAGTTGCCAATACGTGCGATCGCATCTCCCGCCCGCACGTTATCCCCCGGTTGCACCAGCAGACTGCCCCGCTGCAAGTGGGCCAACACCACATCTGCGCCCGGGCACTGCATCAAAACATGGTTGCCTGCCAGGTTTTCGCCATCGCTCTCTGGCGGCGTCAAATCAGACAAGTCACCGACCGCCTCAGTCACCGTGCCATCACAGGGGCTATAGAGCGGCTCTGCAAAAATGGTATAGCTAGGCAGCGACGATGGGTAAAGGCCAGTAGCTCTGGTGCCAAAACGATTGAGCTTTACAATGTCTAGCGCATACCGCTGAGCCGCATTGACATGGTGGTGATTGAGCACCGGACTGCTGCCGCCATGCCCAACGTAATAAGTGCCATTTCCTAGGGGAAAGAACAGCTCCACAGACTCACCCCTCAATACATAACCATTGGGAATGTAGGCAACCAACGCCCCCAAAAACAGGAGAGCAATCAAACTGCTAATTCCCAGAGAAACGTAGCTGCCTAGATTTCTGGCTGGATACACCGGCAAAGGCTTGAGCTTTTTTAGAGATCTAAAAGTGACAACAAGAAATGCACCCCCCAGCACAAACCGAAGGAAATATCCAAAAAAATCCCATCGTCCCACCAGAAAAATATGAACGCTATAGAACAGCACAGTCAACGTAGTCAACAGCCATTCCAGCTTGCTTTTTTCTCCGCCTCGCCACAGCCAAACTAAAAAGAAAACTGGCACCACCAAATGAGTGACAATGACTAGTCCGATGGCCAAAAACATGACGAAAACCTCTCTAAAGATAGTTCCTTTAGTGCCGCCGCCTTTGCCAAGCATCCAAAGAACGAGTCGATCATGTCCTCAACCCCGTGGTCGATTTCTATATATTTTTAGGTGAAACGCATCTAAGTAGAATGCCTCAATTATCGTAAAGTGAGTCATCGCCCGGCATGACGCACCAGGCCCAGACTTATTCCGCTGACTGGTCAAGGCAGAGCGACTGCATAGCCATTTGTCTGTACTCATCTAAACCCGACTTGAGGGCAAATTCCGCAATGTCTACAGCAAACGTAGCGTTGAGTTCGATCACATGTTCTGCCATCTTCGGCCATGTGCGCCCCCCTGCCTCCCCATAGGCCGCGATCAGCTTATGCAAGGCATCTTGACCAAAGGTGCGGTAATGAGCCACAAAATCTCGGGCCGGGTCAGCCACAGAGGCCTCCGTCCAGTCGATCAATCCGGTCACTTGCGCTTGGGCATCAATTAAAATGTGACCAGCATGTAAATCACCATGGGTTAACACCGTTTCTTGCATCCAAATCTCGTCGTTCTGAAGCCAGGACTGCCAGCGTTCCCACAGGGCCCTACCCACACCAAATTTCTGTTTGATGGCATTCATTCGATGCTGCATTTCAGCGCGCACCGCTTCAGCAGTTTTTACAGAAAGACCCGCTGCCCCTGCTTTCTCAACGCTAACGCGATGCAGAGAAACCATTCCCTGCGCCAACGATTCATGAAAATGATCTGGTATGTTGGCCAGGTCAAGCTCCCACTCATAGGCTTTGGCATCAGGGTCGATTGTGCCAGCGGGCACACCAGTTAAAGCTCGATAGGCAATCAGTTCATCGGTGCAAATTTCCCAGCGGGGCACCTCTACGCTGAGTAGCGGAGCAATCAGCTCCAGCGTTTGTTTTTCCTGGTCTACCGACGGTAAAACATCCTGCCGCCGAGGCAGACGTAAGACCCAGCGCGCTCCATCGATGTCGGTCGCTAATACTACTTGAAAGTCAAGACCCGATTCGTTGAATTGAAGAGAGCTTTCCTCGATGTTCAACCCTTCCTGATGGGCTAGTTCCAGCACCTCTTGCCGAGATTTTATATTTTTGATCATGTCCACTGCACAATACTAGATTGATTGATCTGACCCAATGCAATACTCCCACCTAGATCACGCTTCGAGCGCCTCATAGTGGCTTGGCCGCCTCAAGGCGGAGATTATTGGCGTAGCGCCGTTGATAGTTCACAAATAGGCTGCGGTAGGCGCGCGATCGCATCGCCAGCCCCGTGATCACCAGCCCCACCAGGCCCGTCAGGGTAAACAACAGAGCAATGCCGCGATCGGTGCCGGTACCAAACCAGGAACCAATCAAATCGACCCCGGCCCCGGTGGTCATAAAGGGAATAAACAGAAAATGGGCGATCGGGCCAATCATAAAGGCGGTGAGCGGTGAGGCCGCCTGCTCAATACTTTGGGCAAAGCCAAATACCCGCCCCTGACGCTCCAGCGGAATCATCGTTTGCAAGATTAGCTGCTCCGCAGCTTCGACCACAGGAATCAGGCAGAGGTACACAAATAGGCCCACCGCCAGCAAAATAATCGACGGCTGAATGGTGAAAAACATCGCCACGATCCACATCACAATGTTGGCCAGAAACATGGTTTGCAGCGGGCTTTTACCCAAGCCAAAGCGGGCGATCGCCAACCCGCCGACGATAAACCCCAAACTCAAAACCCCCCAGACAATGCCCCAAACCTGCACCGACACCAGGGAAAGCCCGTAGGCATCCATCAGCGAGATAAAGACGCCGCCCAAAAAATTGTTGAAGCAGTTGAAAAAAATCAGCGCAAACAGCCCCGGCACCAGACGAATTACCTGAATGGTGCCTCGAATATCAATGTGGTTGGGTTTCGCCTCGGTAGAGATAATTCGCTGTTCAGGAATAGCGATTGTCCACAAATGGAGAATGGTCACAACGGTAAGGACGATCGCAATCACCAGCATCCAGTACATGCCCAGAAAGCCAATCGCCAACCCGCTCAAAATCGACGCCCCCAAAAACGCGACGCCGTTGACGGTGCCCACCAGGCCGTTGGCCTTGTCGCGCTCGGTGTCAGCAATCAGCACCGTCACCAGGGTGGGCAGGGCGATGGTGCGCAGGTTGCCGGCAATCGCCCCCAACAGCGCCACAATGATCAAGCTCCAGAGCATGGGGCTAGAGGCGTTGGCAAAAACCGCCGCCGGGGTCAAGACATAGATCAAGTAGGCGACCCCGTATAGCCCCAGCGAGCAGAAGCTAGAGAGCAGCAGGGCGGTTTTTTTGCGGTAGCGATCGACCAGCGAACCGAGGAAAAAACCTGAGACAGCGACGGTGACCAGATAGATGCCAGCCATCACAGAGGTCGCCAGCACCGACTGGGTTTGCAGATAAACCCAAAAGGTGACCCCAAACCAGACCAGGGTGTTGGTGAGGGTGGCCACCAGGGAGTTGGCCAAAATTTCGTAAAAAACGGGTTTCATTCAATTGATTCAGTACTACGAGGTAGGAAAACCGGGGTGAATGGCAATGGGTTAAAGGGTGGGTACTGCCCACCCTACGGCTGGTTCAGCAAGGTTTTGGCTATCGCAGCCAGCGCTGGCGTTGGTGCATCCAATCTAGATCAGGGGGGCGAGGATTGCGGTAGTGGCGCTGTTCCAGCCAGATTCTGAGG
>DATIVG010000268.1:0-2565 GCA_035466075.1 Nodosilinea sp.
GAGCGCTGAAACCCCTGCTGTGCCACATGGTTAGCGGCTTTGCTTACAGGCCCATCCTAGGCCCTGGCGGTCGGCTCGGCCGTGATCTCAAGCAGCCTGCGGCCACACTCGCAGGAGGCAACCCCGGTGATTTAAAGCAGCGCGGCCAGATTTTCCCTTGCTCTACTAAATCTCCGGGTATAAAGGTCTGAAACTCTTGGGGAGACAGCCTTGGCGATCATCTAGCGCCGCCCCCTGCCCGCCAAACAGGCAAACAGGGGTGGCTGAAGTCGGTATGAATTTAGACATGGAATGTCTCCCGTAGGGCAAACAGCCGCTCGGCCTCACTCCACCTCATGCGCCGACACAGTAACCCTGGACAGCACCACCCGGCTCAGATTCCAAGGCCCAGCCCAGGGCCCTTAGTCTTGCCTTAACCCCAAAACAGGCGCGGGCCTGCGATATTAAGGTGTGAGTTTTTGCTCGGACTGTAGCGCGATTCTGGTTGCCCAAATGTCAAACACCTACGCCCCGCCCACCGCAGACGTTGCCCTGAGAACTGAAAATCTCCACGTCTACTACGGCTCTAGCCTGGCTGTACGAAACGTTGATCTAGAGGTTCCCCGCAACGAAATTGTGGCCTTTATTGGCCCCTCGGGCTGTGGTAAAAGCACCGTTCTCCGCTGCTTTAACCGCATGAACGACCTGATTGCCTCCTGCCGAGTCGAGGGTAAGGTGACGTTCCACGGCAGCGACATCTACGCCAATAACGTCGATGCCGTTGAGCTGCGCCGCAAAATTGGCATGGTGTTTCAAAAGCCCAACCCCTTCCCCAAGTCCATCTACGAAAACATTGCCTGGGGGGCCCGCATCAACGGCTACCAGGGTGACATGGACGAGCTGGTGGAAACTTCCCTCCGCAAGGCGGCGGTTTGGGACGAAGTCAAAGACAAACTGAAGCAGAGCGGCCTCTCCCTGTCGGGCGGTCAGCAGCAGCGCCTGTGCATTGCCCGCACCATCGCTATTCAGCCCGACATCATTTTGATGGATGAGCCCTGCTCGGCCCTCGACCCGATCTCAACCATCAAGGTCGAAGAGACCATGATGCAGCTCAAAGAGGATTACACCATCATCATCGTCACCCACAATATGCAGCAGGCCTCGCGGGTCTCCGACCGCACCGCCTTCTACAACGCCGAGCCCACCGACAAGGGCGGCAAGGTGGGTTACCTGGTGGAGTACGACAACACCGAGGTGATTTTCAACAACCCCCGCGAGCAGTTTACCCGCGACTACGTGTCGGGCCGCTTCGGCTAGGGCCGCTGGCAGGAGCGTTTTAGACTTACACTCGACCGCCCGGGCCATGCCTGGGCTTTTTTTGGGCGGGGCTAGGCGGGGCTAGCGGCGTTGGGGTCACGGCCTACCCGTTAGGGTCTAAGGTAGTACTATTCCCCAATCGTGCGCCCTAAATCTTCTCCGTTCAAGCCCTATGACTAGCCCCGATTTCTCGCCCTCGCCGCCCAGCTCAGTAACCGCCGCCAAGCCCAATCTCGGCATTTTGACCATGCTGCGCCTGGGGGTCTTTAACATGGGCCTCGGCATTATGTCGCTGCTCACCCTGGGGGTGCTCAACCGGGTGATGATTGAAGAGCTGCGGGTGCCGGCGCTGGTGGCGGCGGGAGCGATTGCGGTACACCAGTTTATGGCTCCGGCGCGGGTGTGGTTTGGCCAGATGTCTGACTCCAGGCCAATTTTTGGTCACCACCGCAGCGGCTATATCTGGATTGGCATTGGGTCGGTGGCGGTGACGGCGTTTTGTGCCCTGCAGGTGGTGTGGCAGATTGGCAGCCGCATTGCCGAGACCGGCTGGGGCCCGGCGGTGTACCCCTGGGTGGGGCTGCTGGGGCTGCTGTTTGCGATCTACGGCCTGGCCCTGAGTGCTACCTCGACCCCGTTTACGGCCCTGCTGGTGGATGTGTCGGATGAAGAGTCGCGATCGCGCCTGGTGGGCATCGGCTGGGCCATGCTGATGGTGGGCATTATCACCGGGGTGATCATCACCTCCATTGTGCTGAAGCCGATTGAGCTAAATGCCCCCTTCGAGCAGGTGCGCAGCGCGGTAAATCGGCTGTTTATTATTGCCCCGGCGGTGGTGTGCGTGCTGGCGGTGCTGAGCACCTACGGCATTGAGCGCAAGTATTCGCGGCTCACCCAGCGCTCCTCGCTGCGGAATGGGCGGCGGGAGGACCAGGCGGGCCAGCGCGAAGACAGCCTCACCCTGGGGCGGGCCCTCAAGATTCTCACCGCCAGCCGCCAGACGGGGCTATTTTTTACCTTTTTGCTGGTGCTCAGCCTCAGCCTGTTCATGCAGGATGCGGTGCTGGAGCCCGAAGGCGGCGAAGTTTTTGGCATGACCTTCGCCGAAACCACCCAGCTCAATGCCGCCTTTGGCATGGGCACCCTGCTGAGCATTATCGCCACCGGCTGGCTGGTGGTGCCCCGCCTGGGCAAAAAACGCACCGTGGTGGTGGGCTGTAGCTGGGCGGCGCTGTGCCTGGTGGGCATCACCCTGTCGGGGCTGACCGG
>DATIVG010000269.1:0-9251 GCA_035466075.1 Nodosilinea sp.
GGTGAGCAGCGCCGCCAGGGCATCGACCCGCTCCACCAGCAAATCTCGAAAACGCAGAATCGGCGCGATGCGCTCGGCCAGGGGCAGCGCCGCCCACTCCGGCTGAGCCGCCCGCGCCCTGGCATATTTTTCGGCCACGGCGGCGCTGTCGTCTACCGGAATGTCTTTGATCAAGGCCTCGGTAGCGGGGTTGATGATCGAGAGCAGGTCGGCCATAGGGAGGAGGAAAGTGAAGTAGGTTGATAGAGCGGGATGGGGCGGAAAATACCTGGAATCTGACTTTTTTAGCCTGAGGTGGATGGTGGGCAGTGCCCACCCTACGGTTGTTTTGGCCAATTGCAGAGACACACAGGCCACTTTGCAGCACAGAGGTTTAAACCGATAAGCGGCACCTCCTTTCCGTTGGGTCCAGGGCGGCGGAACGGCCCTGGTCGCGGGGGTCTGGGGCCAACGAAATGGCCCCAGCGGCAAGTTTGGCTTTTACCCCCCCCACTCTCTCAACAGGCGGTCAGTCGCTTAGCAATGGTGCATCGCTGCGCGGATGCACCCTGCATCTGGATCCAACCCGCCCAGGGAACTCAGAAGGCGTCTTGATAGATGGCATAGAAATCCTTCTCCGTCACAGGCTTAGGATTCAGCGGATGACAGCCATCCTTGATCGCCACCGCCACCAGCGGTTCTAGCCCATCGGCCGCCACCCCCAGATCCCCCAGCGATGCCGGGATGCCGATGGACTCAGACAGCCCCACCACCCAATCGACAAACGCCTGCCCATCGGTCGCCCCCGGCTGCACCACCCGCGCCATGCGCAAAAACCGCTCCGGGGCCGCCGCCAGGTTAAACCGCATCGCCGCCGGCAGCATGATGCCATTGGCCAGCCCGTGGTGGGTGTCGTACACCGTCGAGAGCGCGTGGGCGCAGGAATGGGTAACGCCGAGCCCCTTTTGAAATGCGATCGCACCCATCATCGACGCATTCAGCATGCCGCCTCTGGCCGCCAGGTGCGCCGCCGCAGTGGCCTCGTCAAACTGCTCTCCAGCCCGCTGCCGCCGGGCAAAGTCCACGCAGGCCTTCAAATTCTCCGCCACCAGGTGAATGCCCTCCAGGGCAATGCCGTCGCAGAGCGGGTTAAAGCCTTTTGCCAAAAATGCCTCAATGAGATGAGTGAGCGCGTCCATGCCGGTGGCGGCGGTGATCGAGGCCGGTAGCCCCAGCAGCAGCTCGGGGTCGGCCAGCACCACCTGGGGCAAGAGCTGTGGGTCAAACATGATCTTTTTGGCGTGGGTGTCGTCGTCGGAGATCACGGTGCTGCGGCCCACTTCGCTGCCGGTGCCCGCCGTGGTGGGCAGCGCGACAATGGGGGGAATGGGCTGATCGATGGGTCGGGTGCTGTTGCCGTCTTCGTAGTCGAAGAGGTGGCCGGGGTGGTGGGCCATCAGGGCGATCGCCTTGGCGACGTCCATGGGTGCGCCGCCGCCGATGGCGACAATGCCGTCGGCTCCGTGGGCTTGCCAGGCGTCAATCCCGGCGTTGACCTGGGAAACCACGGGGTTGCCCCAGACGCCGCTAAAGGTGGCGGCATTAAAGGCCGCGAGGGAGGCTTCCAGCTCGGGGAACCAGGGGAGTTGGGCGACATCTTTATCGGTGACGATGAGCACGCGGTGGATGCCCAGGGTGGTGAGTTCGGCGGCGAGGGTGTGGCGGGCGCCGGGGCCGAAGCGAATGCGGGTGGGGAAGTTGTAGGTGTGTAGGGTGGAAGACATGGTGGAGTTATGCCCTTAAAGGTAGAACCGTGGGGTGCAGCCGTGCAGCGATGCACGTGGTTTGGGGATGATTCAATTAACTGTTTGTTGAGAGGGTTGGGGAGTAACAAGCCAAACTTGCCGCTGGGGGCGTTCCGATTGCCCCCAGACCCCGGCTCCGCACGTCCTTCGGCCTACGGCCAGGGCCGTTCCGCCGCCCTGGACCCAACGGAAAGGAGCGCTCGATCATCGGTTTAAACCTTGGTTCTGCAAAGTGACCTGTCCTGCTCTGCAATTGGCCTAAGCAGTCGTAGGGTGGGCACTGCCCACCATTCACCTCGGCTATCCACCGAATATCTCGATTGCAAACCCTTCCCAGGGCAAACACCTGTTCGCCCCTGGGGCAGCGCTAAATATTCACGTACTGCTCCATTTCCCAGGCGGTGACTTGGGCGTTGAAGGCGTTCCATTCCTTGGCTTTCATTTCCAGGAAGGTTTTGGCGCCGAGTTCGCCCATCATGGCCATTAGCAGGCTGTCCTGCTTGAGGGCTTCGGTGGCTTCGTAGAGGTTGGCGGGCAGGGTTTGCAGGTCGGGGAATTCGTCGGCGCGGGCGAACAGGTTTTCGTCGATGCGCTGGCCGGGGTCGAGCTGGTTTTGGATGCCGTCGAGGCCGGCGGCGAGAATACCGGCGGTGGCCAGGTAGAGGTTGGCGGCCCCATCGACCATGCGGCACTCAAAGCGGCCGGTGTCGGGAATGCGGATCAGGTGGGAGCGGTTGTTGCCGCCGTAGGAGATGTAGCGGGGGCTCCAGGTGCTGCCGGAGGCGGTGGTGCTGGCCCCGAGGCGGCGGTAGGAGTTGCAGGTGGGGGCGCAGAGGGCGGTGAGGCCTTTGCCGTGGGCCAGTACGCCGCCCAAAAAGTGGTAGCCCACGGGCGACAGGCCGCCCTCGTCGGCTCCGGCGGCGAAGGCGTTGGTGCTGCCCTGCCAGAGGCTGTTGTGAATGTGGCCGCCGTTGCCGGTGATGTGGCTAAAGGGTTTGGGCATAAAGGTGGCCACAAACCCGCGCTGCTCGGCCAGGGTTTTGACCATGTATTTGAAGAAGACGTGGCGATCGCAGGTGGTGCGGGCGTCGCTGTAGGTCCAGTTGAGCTCAAACTGGCCGTTGGCGTCTTCGTGGTCGCACTGGTAGGGCTCCCAGCCCAGGTCTTCCATGTAGGTGACCAGGGTGGAGATCAGGTCAAACTGGCGCATCAGGTTGAGCTGGTCGTAGCAGGGGCGCTCGGCGGTGTCTTTGGTATCTGCGATCGCATATCCACCCTCGGTCTGGCGCAGCAAAAAAAACTCCGCCTCGACGCCGGTTTTGTGGGTGTAGCCCAGGGCCGTGGCCTGGTCAATCACCCGGTTGAGCATCATCCGCGGGGCCGCCGCAAAGGGCTGACCCTCAAAGTACACATCGCTGGCCACCCAGCCCACCGTCGGCTCCCAGGGCAGCTGAATCAGCGAGTGGGGGTCGGGCACCACGGCAATCTCGGCGGCCTCGGGCCCCAGCCCCAGGTTGGAGGCAAAGGAGCAGAAAAACGCGCCGTTTTTTTCCACCGGGGCCATCTGCGCCGCGGGCACCAGCTTGGCCCGCGTGCCCCCCAGCAGATCGGTATAGGAAACCAGAAAAAACTTGATGCCAAGGGCCTTGGCCTTTTCCACCAGGCTCTCGGTTTGGGCAAGGGTACCGACCATAACTAACGACTCCGGAAGTTTCAGCCTAGTAAAACAGGCTGATGCCGTCACTTTTGTAGCTAGAGATACGGCTGGTTCAGGCCCGATGGGAAGACTCAGTGAGACGCTGAACCCTGTCTCGCAACCCTGTCTTAATGGTCTTCACATCGCTCACTTGAGCACGCATTCCATCCACTCGTTCTGGGCGGTAAACCCCGCCCGCGCATAGAAATTGAGGCTTTTTTCACTGATGCTGACGATCAGAACGTCGATTTCTTGCTGTCGCGCCCAGGCGATGGTGTGCCGCATGAGCTCCGTGCCAATCCCTTGTCCACGGTGGGAGGGCTTGGTATACACGTTCGACACATAGCCGTAGGCGTTGGTCAGCCAGCTGGGCCGGGGCACACCTCTGACCCGCTGCACAAAGATGTGGGCAACAATTTCCCCCTCTTGTTCCGCCAGCCAATACACCCAGGTTTGCTGCTGGAGCCCCCCTCGGAGATAATCGCTACAAAATTCAATGAATTCCGCCTGGCCGACGACGGCGGGGCGATCGCTATCTTCCATCTGAAAATTCCATCGCATTTCGGCTAGGGTCTCTACATCCTGTTCGGTCGCGACTCTGTATTGCATTTAGAAAGCTCCATGCTGTCGGGCAAGAATTTTAGGGCAGACGCATATCTTCAGAGAATTATTTGCCATTCTCGAAAAAGTCTGGGATAACTTGATATAACAAGTTTGACCGGCAGCCTTGGCGATGGGGTGTTCTAGAGCCCCACCCAGGCTCGCCCGTCACGGCTGCATGAGATTGCTCCCGCGCCTGTATCTGAAAGCTGGGCTGAACCATGGATATTCTGGTTATTCAACATGTTGAGGCCGATCCGGTCGGTATTTTGGGTCGCTATCTGGAGGTCAAGGGTGCCTGGCTGCACACCTGGCTAGTGCCCCAGTGCCCCACCCCGCCCCAGGGCAGCTACGACGGGCTGATCATACTCGGCGGGCCGATGAATGCCTGCGAAGACAGAAATTTTCCGCACCTGGCGCGGGTGGTGGAGTTGATCAGGCAGTTTCGCCGGGAGGGCAAGCCGGTGCTGGGCATTTGCCTGGGGGCGCAGCTAATTGCCCGCGCCTTTGGCAGCAAGGTCTACCAAAACGACATCCCCGAGCTGGGGTTTACTCCGCTGTTTCCCACCTCGGAGGCCGATGAACCCTGGCTGCACGACTACCCGGCGGGCATGCCGATGATGCAGTGGCACTTCGACACCTTTGACCTGCCGACCGAGGCCAGGCTGCTGCTCACCAACGGGGTCTGCCGCAACCAGGCCTTTCGGTTGGGCACCAACATCTACGGGCTCCAGTTTCACCCCGAGGTGACGCCCGAAATTGTGATGAACTGGATGGCCTTTAAAACCGAGTGGATTGAGGCCAACTACCCCCATCTATTTGAGCAGCTGCGCGATCAGCTGGTGATGCACTGGGTGCAGTCGGCTCAGTTTACCGAAAAGCTGGCCAATGCCTGGTACGACCAGGTGGTGGCCTCCGCCCAGACGGTGTCGCTGCTTCAGTAGCTCGCCCCGGCCCTGGAGGGGTAGCCCCTTCGGCGGTAAGCCCTGTAGCGGTAGAGCTTCGGTAGGAGGGCCATGACTGTGTAAAAACCAGCGCGGTGGGCAACGCCCGGAGCCCAGGGGGCAATGGCGCTGCTGGCGGAAAATCTTGGGGCAGATGGCGAGATTATGCCGTAGTTGGGCCATTGTGGCGGCTATGGTGCGCCTAGGGCCGGAATACCTGGGATAGCGGCCCAGCAGACCCCGAAAAAATTGATCTCAAGCCTCAAGAAATGCTACATAAGTCAATTGACCCGCCGCCTGATCGTGGTAAAACCTACTCATGATCAAACCTCTCCTCGACCGGGTACTGCACCGCCTGCGGGTGGGGCAGCGGCGGCGGCAGCTGGGGGCGCTGGGTGTTCTCAGTGTTCTTACGGTGCTGTCGGTGTCGCATTATGCTGGGGCGCTGCCGGTGCGGGTGGAGCGCGGGCTCTCGGTGCGCCAGACCCAGGGGGAGGTAACGGTGCTGCGATCGCGGGGTGCGGCCCCGGCCAGCTCGGGCGCTCGGCTGTCGGCGGTGGGCGACGGGCTGCGTACGGGCAGTCGCTCGACGGCGGTGCTGGAGGTCGATACCGACGTGGGGTTTTTAGATGTTTCAGAGCGCACCGAGCTGCGCATTCGCGCCCTGGAGATGGCGGGCGACGGCGGCCGCATCACCCACCTGAGCGTGCCCCAGGGGCAGGTGCGCATGCGGCTGCGGCGCTTTACCCACCCCGGCTCGCAGTTTGAAATTGAGACCCCGGCGGGCATTAGCGGCGTGCGCGGCACCGAGTTTGGCGTGGCGGTGCAGGCCGACGGCAAAACCGGCCTGGCCACCCTCAGCGGGGCCGTGGAAACCACCGCTGAGGGCGAGTCGGTGGCGGTGCCAGCGGGCTTTCAAAACCTGATGCGGCCCGGAGAGCCCCCCACTGCGCCGGTGCCCCTGCGGGATGACCCTGGGCTGGCCTACGAGCGCGACGTTTTTTTAGCCAACAACACGCGGTTTGTCACCCTGGTGGGCCGGGTTGACCCGGTCAACACGGTGTTTGTGGATGGAGCACCCCAGGTCGTCGATCGCCAGGGCGAGTTTCGCCTGACGCGGGTGGCGACCGCTCGCCTGCGGGTCGAAGTGCTTGTCGTCACTCCCCTTGGCCGCCAGGAAATTCATGAGATCTACCTTCTCTAGCCGGGTTCGGCGGGGGCTAGACCTACTGCTGCCGGTGGGCGTTGCCAGTGTGCTGGTGGCGGGGTTGAGCCAGCTGGGTCTGCTACAGCCCCTGGCCCAGGCGGAGTATGGGCTGCGTTTTCGCCTGCGGGGGGAGCGCCCCTGGGCCGACCAGGTGGTGCTGATCGCCATCGACGAGCGCAGCGTGCAGGCGCTGGGGGCGTTTCCCTGGCCGCGGCGGCGCTACGCAGAGCTGTTGCAGGAGTTGCAGTCGGAGCCGCCCCGGGCGATTGTGTTTGATCTGCTGTTTAGCGATCGCAGCCCCGACGACGGGCAGCTGGCGGCTGCGATCGCAGCTCACCCCGTCGTAATTTTGGCCTCCGCCTGGGATCGCCAAGGGCGGCCCCTGGAGCCCAATGCCACCCTGGCCCAGGCCGCCCTGGCCAGCGGCCACATTGCCCAGCGGCACCAGGGGGGCCACATCCACAGCGTGGAGCCTATGGTGGGCGGTCAGCCCGCCCTGGCGGTGGTCACCGCCGAGGCCCTGGGTCTGACCCAGCAGCGGGTGCCCCTGCCCCCCCTCGACCGGCCCCTGTGGGTCAACTGGCCGGGGGCCACCGAGGCCATGACCACCTACTCCTTCGTCGATGTGCTGGAGGGCCGGGTGCCACCCCAGGCCTTTGAGGGCAAAGTCGTGCTGATTGGGGCCACCGCCCTCGGCCTCGACGACTGGAGTACTCCATTCAATGCCGACCCCCCGGCCAGCGGCGTGTACCTGCACAGCGCCCTGGTTGACAACCTGCTCCAGCGGCGCTGGCTGCGGCCCCTGCGAGGGGGCTGGGCGGGGGCACTGGGGGTGGTGCTGGGCCTGCGGATAGTGCAGCGGCGCTGGGCCGATCGCCCCAGCCTGCACCAGGGTGCCCTGGTGGGCGGGCTGGTGGTCACCTGGTGGGGGGTGGCGCTGGGGCTGCTGGCCACCAATGTGTGGCTGCCGGTGGTGGGGCCGGGGCTGCTGGTCAGCACCGTTGGGGGGCTGGGGCTGGGGCAGCAGCAGCTGCGGCAAAACCGCTGGCTGCGGCAGGTGACCGCGGCCCTCCAGCGTCGCCACGGCTCGGCTCTAATGCCCTGGGTGGGCGGCCCGGCGAGTCAGGCGACCAGGGCCGAGCTAGAGAGCTTGCCCCAGGAGAATTTAGGGGTCGGCTCAGGGGCCAGTGCAGGAGTAGCGGAGCTGGTGGAGCTGACCCAGCAGCTGGCGCGATCGCAGGCCACCCAGGCGGCCATTGCCCGCAGTCTGCCCCTGGGGCTGGTGGCCGCCGGTGCCGACGGCACCGTGTGGTTTGTCAACCCCCTGGCCGCCGAGTGGCTGGCCCTGGCCCCCGGCGACTCCCTGCTGACCAGCGCGCTGCCCACCTGGTTTGAGGCCGCAACCTGGGCCCAGCTGTGGCCGCTGGTGGCCCAGGGGCGGCCAGTACCCACCCAGGTGCGGCAGCGGGGCGAACGCTGGTACGAGCTGCGCCTGGAGCCCATTCTGGCCGACGCCCACCGCCCTGCCGACTGGCCCCGTGGCCACATCGTGCTGATCGAAGACATCACCTACCGCCAGCACATCGAGGCCGAACTGCGCCGCCTCAACACCGACCTCGAAGCCCAAGTGCAGGTGCGCACCCGGCAGCTCTCCCAGCTCAACCGCTCGCTGCAAGAGCAAATTGCCGAGCGCCAGCAGGCCCAAAACCAGCTGGCCTACGAGGCGCTGCACGACTCGCTCACCGGGCTGCCCAACCGCCGCCAGTTTCTCAACCACTTAGAGGGCCAGTTTAACCAGCCCGAGCCCGAGCTCTACGCGGTGCTGTTTCTCGACTGCGATCGCTTTAAGCTGATCAACGATTCCTTTGGCCACTGGGTCGGCGACGAACTGCTGAAGCGGGTGGCCGCCGTGGTGCAAGACTGCGTGCGGCCCACCGACGTGGTAGCTCGCTTTGGCGGCGACGAGTTCACCATTTTGCTCACCACCCTGGAGCAGGTCGGCGATGCCGTCATCGTGGCCCAGCGCATTCGCCAGCGCTTTGTCGAGGCGCTGCACATTCAAGCACACCAGGTGTTTACCAACACCAGCATTGGCATTGTCATCGGTGGGCCCCACTACCACCACCCCGACGAGCTGCTGCGCGATGCCGACACCGCCATGTACCAGGCGAAGGCCAACGGCCTGGGCTATGCCCTGTTTGAGTCGGGTATGCACCTGGATGTGCGGCGCTCGCTCCAGCTCGAAACCGCCCTGCGCCTGGCCCTCGAACGGCAGGAATTTCAGCTCCACTACCAGCCGATTTTAAGCCTCGATGCCCAGCAGATTATGGGCTGCGAGGCCCTGCTGCGCTGGCGTCACCCCGACCGGGGGCTACTGCTGCCCAGCGAGTTTCTCACCATTGCCGAGGAGACCGGTCTGATGGTGGCGATCGGCGGCTGGGTGCTACAGGAGGCCTGCACCCAAATGCAGCGCTGGCGGCGGCGCAGCCTGATTCCAGCCGAGGCGATGGTGAGCGTCAACCTGTCAACGACGCAGTTTTTGCAGCCTGGCCTGGTGGGCCACATCGACGCCGTGCTGGCCGCCAGCGGGCTGCCCGCCACCAATCTCAAACTTGAAATCACCGAAACCGTGGTGATGGGCAACCCCGACCAGGCGGTACAGGTGATTCAGGCCCTGCGCGATCGCGGCATTCGCCTCAGCATTGACGACTTTGGCACCGGCTATTCTTCCCTGGGCTATCTGCAACAGCTGCCCGTCGATATTCTCAAAATTGACCGCAGCTTTATTGCCAATATTCATAGCAGCCCGCAGCAGTACGGCATTGTGGAGGCGATCATTCAGCTGGCGGCCCATCTCAATATTCAGGTGATTGCCGAGGGCATTGAGCAGTTTCCGCAGCTGCAAGCGCTCCATCGCCTGGGCTGTGAATTTGGCCAGGGGCACCTGTTTGCCCGCCCGCTGAGCGTGAGCCAGTTTAGCCAGTACCTGCGCAGTCGGGGGAGTGGGGAGGCGGGGTGGT
>DATIVG010000270.1:0-1799 GCA_035466075.1 Nodosilinea sp.
ATTTCGTCGCGCCAGGCGGGCTGGGCGGCGTCGGTCTGCTGGCCGTAGAGTTGCACAATGCCGAGGCTGGAGACCTGCAACTTTGCCATGGCGCGGCGCACGTAGGCCACGGTGGCCGCCTGGGGCGGGGCAGAGCGGGCGGTAAACCACAGCGACAGACAGTAGCCCTCGCGCTCGCCCCGCACGGCAATGCCCTTGGGCTGGAGGGCATGGGCTAGGAGGGCTGCGATCGCACCCCCATCCCCATCCCTAGCTCGCTCCTGTAGTGAAGGCGTAGTCATGACGTTCTGGGCCCAGTTCTATTCCCCAGACTACCCAATCGGCCCCTGGCTGCCCCGCTCTCGATAAGATGGTTTGCACAGCCTTAATGAGGTCAGCGCTCTTGAATACAACGGCTTCTCCCGGTGGCCTGGTAATTGCGGGCGAGCGCAGCGGCGTGGGCAAAACCACCGTCACCCTGGCGCTGCTGGCGGCCCTGGCCCAGCGGTCGGCGCGGGTGCAGTCGTTTAAGGTGGGGCCCGACTACATCGACCCGATGTTTCACCGCCAGGCCACGGGCCGCCCCTGCTACAACCTCGACCCCATTCTCACCTCGGAAACCTACGTGCAGGATTGCTTTGCCCGCCGCTGCCAGGGGGCCGAGTTTGCCCTGGTGGAGGGGGTGATGGGCCTGTTTGACGGGGCCTCGGGGCGCTCAGATGTGGCCAGCACCGCCCACATTGCCCGGCTGCTCAACCTGCCGGTGCTGCTGGTGGTCGATTGCGGTCGCCTGTCGCGATCGGTGCTGGCCATTGTCCACGGTTACCGCAGCCTCGATCCGCGGGTGCGCCTGGCCGGGGTGGTGCTCAACCGGGTCGGCAGCGATCGCCACCTGGAACTGCTCACCGACGCCCTGGCCAGCCTGGATGTGCCCATTCTCGGAGTGCTCAGACGGCAGGCTGCGATCGCACTTCCCGACCGCCACCTGGGCCTGGTGCCCACCGCCGAACTGCCCCAGCTCCCCGACATTCTCACCCGCCTCGCCCACCTCGGCCACACCAGCTTCGACTGGCCAGCCCTCACCCCCCTGCTCACCCTTACCCCACCCCCTCACCTCCCCACTCCCCCATCCCTCATCCCAAACTCAAAACTCCCCCACCCCCCCACTCCCCTACTCCCCCACCCCCCCGCCCCCCGCCTCGCCCTCGCCCAGGACGCCGCCTTCAGCTTCTACTACCCCGACAACCTCGATATCCTCACCGACCTCGGCGTCGAGTTAGTCCCCTGGAGCCCGCTGAACGACGAACAGCCCCCTGCCGATGTCGATGGGGTCTACTTTGGTGGCGGCTTTCCCGAAATGTTTGCCGCCCAGCTGGCAGCAAACGTGGGCCTGCGAGACCGGCTCAAAACCCTGCTCGCCCAGGGCCTGCCCGCCTACGCCGAGTGCGGCGGGCTGATGTACCTGGCTGAAACGCTGGTCGATCTGGAGGACAAACCCTGGCCCATGGTGGGGCTACTGCCCACCACCGTGCGCATGGCAAAGCGGCTCACCCTGGGCTACCGCCTGGCCACGGCGCAGCAGGCCAGCGCGGTGCTCTCCCCAGGGCAGCAGGTCTGGGGCCACGAGTTCCACCGTTCCGACACCGACGGTTTGCCCAGCCCACCGCTCTACCAGCTCCAGCGCTACGGGGCGACCCAGCCCCACGCCACCGAGGGCTGGAGCCTGCATCGGGTGCATGCCTCCTACCTGCACCTGCACTGGGGCGGCTGCCCTGCGGTGGCCCAGGCGCTGGTGGCGGCCTGTCAGCGCTACCGCCTGG
>DATIVG010000271.1:0-7186 GCA_035466075.1 Nodosilinea sp.
CCATGGGGGCCACTGCTGTACCTGCAGCCGCTGCTGTCATCAGCATGACAAACTGACGACGCGAGAAATTAGACATCGTACTCCTTCTCCTCTCTAGACCTTAGTTTCACAGACTGTGCAGGATTAAAGGCAACCAAAAGACGCCTCAGAGTCACCCCTAAGGCTGACCAAAAAGCTCCTTTGACTACAGGTTAATTTCACCTTTTTCGATAGGTGAGATAAATCTGAACATAACAAGACAACCACTCTAATTAATGGTCATCTTGAGTGAGTTTTCCTGCTGGCAAAGTAATACTGACTCAACAAAGTGTTCATTGCAACTGAATTACAGTTAAAATTTGGTTAATCAAAAATTTTTGTTGGATTAAACGATTGAATACCATGCTGATTTTTTCAATATCTTTGTAGTAAGTTTCCAGTTCTCTTGACGCTCGCTTGTTTAAATGTCCAGCACTACCCTTTTTAGAGCACTGGCGATCGAGCGCGCAAAATAAAACTTACATCGCAGGTAAGCGGGTGGGCTAATTCAAATGTAGGGCCAACTTATCTAGCAATGGTTAATCGAGAGCATCGATTAGCTGGTCATACTCCTCAGGGCTTAAACGACCTTGACGAAATGCCTCGCCCGCTTGGACAGCAGGATCGCGGCTCACCAAGGATACTGATGGCGCCTGAGCAACAGGTTGTGACGCTAGGCCTCCATCGGTTGAATCTAGCCCAAGCAATCTGTAAGAAGAATAATAGTATTGAGCAGTTTGGAGAGCACTTTGGCGATTGCTCAACCACTGCTCTCGAGAAACACTGAGGCTTAAAATTGGCACCACCTGTCCGTTAATCTGCCCTAAAACGTTGACTTGAACTGAGTTTAACTGTGCGTTTTCAGTAAAGGCTCTTGTGATTTCATCGATTGCTGCAGATTCGGCCTGTCTACCCAAAGAACTCCGTGTAGGTGTGCCGTAAATGTCTAACACCAGCATCAAAGGATCCGAGTTTGCCTGAGCCGAATGACTGGCAGACATAAATTCAATAGTGGTTGTAAGTGCCACTGAAACCAGCAAGCTTCTTGTTATTTTGCCAAAATAGAAGAATGGTCTAAACGCCATCGTGGAAGGCTTTTCTCAAAAAAGCTTTTTTCTCGTCGCCAGTATTCTTTCACCAAAAGGGAGTGGTCTGGGTAAAAAAACAGTTAAAAAAGACCTAATCCCTCTTAACCAAAAGTGGGTTTATTTTGAGTAGATTACCCATAGTCACTGTCGCGCTGCTGTGTAACATATGAAACAGTGATTGTTTGTCGGCTTCGGATCCAAAAAGCTTCCCCAGAGAGCCTCAACCCTCGATTGAGCAACCTCCTGTGGGCTGCACCTCTGGCTCATTCTGCCATCGACAGGAAGAATGCAATCTGGCAGAACCCTTGGTACGTCCTCTCCGATTGGGAGGACGTACCAAGGGTTATTTTGACTAAACCTATTCTGTTGAAATCAGTAGTCAGCATCTGCGTCCAGCGGTAAGACTGGGCGGGATGTGAAGTGCTTAAGCACAGTATGTCTCGGAGGCGATTGCCCTACGTTCCCTCAACAGCTCTTGTTCTGAAAGTCGCACTGGTAGATAAAGGGCTCCTGCCAGTGCAGCGGAATTTCGAGCAGGTCGCGCACGCCGGTGATGCCCTGGCTGATAAACAGCAGCACCGCCACGGTGTTGAGGGCCGCGTGGGTGAGCCGCCAGCGCTTTGACTTGTAAATTTCAGGCAGGGTGGCGAGGGCAAAAATCATCAGCATGGCGGCGGCCATGCCCAAATAAAAGTGCGACACCTGCCACTCGTAGCCACGGCGAAACACCCCCGGCTGCATGCCCAACAGCCACAGCCCGCTGCCGGTGAGGGTGGCCATGATGCCGCGCCACAGGGGCGTTCTAGAGCGGTACAAAAACACCAGGGCCGCAATGGTAAGCCCGTACATCGCCACCACAAAGACCACCCGCAGGCGGTCTTCTGCCCAGGCGTTTTCGCGAACAATGGTTTTGAAAATGGGGTGGGCCAGGCCCAGCAGCACCAGCGCCACCACCGACCCCGATAGCCACTGACCCACCCGCACATGCTCTTTGCCCACCACGGGGCTAATGGCGGTCTTGGCTTTGTTGGCCACCGCTAACCGGCGCTGGCGGGTTTGCGCTGCAAAGTACACCGCTACCCCAATCAGCGGCATCACAAAGGTGACGGCCATAAACGGGTGGAGCAGCCGGAGCAGGTCGGGGGTGTCTAGCATGATGAATTCCTGGGGGCAGAGCAGGGGCAGAAAAGGTTCGGAAAAATCCTAACCCTAGGGTAAGGTATCGCGCCAAACCGTGCCGTGATCGGCTTAACAACCCGGCCCATCAACTTAGCCTAACCAGGGTGCTAAACCCAAAGATTAAACCGAGATAAATGTTGCTCCAGGGCCTTGGGCAGCTGCTTGGCTACCTCGGCTGGGGTGGCAAAGGTGAGCCGGTTTTGGGCGGGCAGGTCAAAGGGGTACTGGCCAACGATGTCAGGCCGATCCATCTGGGCCAGCAAAATTTGCTCGGCGGGCTTGGCCTGGAGGGCGTAGCCCATCTCCACGCACACGTGGGGGCTGGGCACCAGCAGGGTGGTGCTGCCCTCCACCGCCACAATTGGGGTGCCATCGGCCACAAACAGCAGCGACTTGCGAATCTTGCGGGTGAGGGCGCTGTTGAGCCGGGCGGGGCCGTCGCTGAGCCGGTGCGACACCTCCAGGGTGAGGGGCACGCGAGATTTTTGGTTGAGGCGGGCCACCGCATCGGTGAGTGCCTGGTGCAGGGCATCCCCCGAAGGGCTGTACTCGGGCTGGTAGCAGAAGTAGATGATCGGCTCCAGGTGGGCCATCACCTCTAGCTTGGTGAAGTAGATCTCGTGGCTGATCAGGTCGATATTTGCGATCGCATATCCGCCGCTGCCCTCGATGTAAAACTCCACGGTTTCGCCATCGAGATACCGCTGAAACCAGGCCGACTCCTTAACCTCGGCACTGTCGTCTAAAAAGTCGGCCCGCAGCGCCGACTTCAGCAGGCTGTTTTTGCTCAGCCGCAGGTCGTGGGGGCGCTTTTCTAGCTCTCGCATGGGCTCGTAGGCTTCGAGGTACCAGGCTTTGAGGGCAATAATGGCCATAGGGCGTCATCCTGTGGGGCGAGGGTTGACCATTGGGGGCAACCGTTGACTAGCGGTGCAAACGGTGGGGCGCAAAGCAGAAATTATCGCTTGATTCTAAAGCCAGATGGCAACTTCCACAGGAACAAAATCGAAAGAAATGCTGCGCCTCCAGGTCAGGGAGGGCCGGTCGCCAAGATTTAATCCAAGCTTCAATTATAGTACATATGATCTATATGCGATTTACCTGCTCCACAAGTGCCGCAGACTTGGTTAGGCTATTTTGGTCTACCCAGCCCGTCGCCCCAGCCGTTGCGTCAAGGATGCTCTGTCATGATTGATCTGTACTACTGGACTACCCCCAACGGCCACAAGGTCACCATTTTCCTTGAAGAGGCCGATGTCGATTACACCCTCAAGCCGATCAACATTGGCCAGGGCGACCAGTTTGCCCCCGACTTTCTCGCCATTGCCCCCAACAACCGCATCCCCGCCATCGTTGACCACGAGCCCGCCGACGGCGGTGAGCCCCTGAGCCTGTTTGAGTCGGGGGCAATTTTGCAGTACCTGGCTGAGAAAACCGGGCAGTTTTTGCCCACCGACAGCCGCGATCGCGCCAACGTCATGCAGTGGCTGTTTTGGCAGATGGGCGGCCTCGGCCCCATGCTGGGCCAAAATCACCACTTCGGCATCTACGCCCCCGAAAAAATTCCCTACGCCATCAACCGCTACGTCAAAGAAACCGAGCGCCTCTACGGCGTACTCGACCATCAGCTCAACGGCAGAGACTTCATTGCAGGCGACTACTCCATCGCCGACATGGCCTGCTACCCCTGGATTGTGCCCTACGAGGCCCAGCAGCAAAACCTGGCCGATTTCCCCAACCTGAAGCGCTGGTTTGAGGCCATCAAAGCGCGGCCAGCGGTGGAGCAGGCCTACGCAATTGCCGATGCCCTCCGCACCGAGTCCACCATGAGCGACGAGGCCAAGGCAATTTTATTTGGCCAGGGGCGACGGTAGAGGGAGGTGGGGAAAGTTTTGAATTTTAAGTTTTGAATGTTGAATTTGGACTGTCAACTTAAAACTCACCATTCAAAACTCAAAACTTTCCCAGTTTCCTAGGCCAGTACCCCATTCAAAAAGATGTCCGTCAGGCATTCTGCCAGGTCTTTCATCGACTGGGGCGAGGCGGCCTCGTCGCCGAGGGTGTCTTGGCTAAACCCCGCGACGGTAAACATGCCCAAAAACACCCGCGCCACCATGCGGGCATTCATGGGTCGGTAGACGCCGCGATCCATCGCGGTTTGAAAGAATGCTTCGGCCACGTCGATCATTTTGCCGATCACCTCGGTCTGAATCTGCTCCCGCAGCTCGGGGTGAAACTGGGCCTCCATGAAGCACACGCGCATCAGGGCCGAATTTTTTTGCAGGTTGAGCATGCGCCGCTGCATCACCTGGCCAATGGCTTTGTAGCTGGCCATTTCGCTCAGCTCGGTCAGCAGGTCGGTGAGAATTTCAACCCAGCCCTGGCTGGCCACCGCCACCAAAATCGCTTTTTTGTTTTCAAAGTGGCGAAACAGGGTGCCCTCGGCCACCCCCGCCGCCTGGGCCAGCTCGCGGGTGGTGGTGCCCCCGTACCCATGTTTGGCAAACAGCTTGAGCGCTGCCTTTAAGATTTTGGTTTCTGTATCGACTTCCGCCGGGGCGGTTTTAAAGAAAGGCACCATGACAAAACCCTCAAGCGGTAGGCAGGAAGCGGCTCCTGTCGCCCATTGTGCCTCTATAAACCAAAAGCCCAGGGTGGCGGTTCACATAACCTCATAAAACCTGAGATAACTACTCCTATGGCTGCTTAGGTTATTTCTCGGGCGGCTTCTCGGGCGGATTCTCAGGGGGAAGCTGGTGAGGGAGTCAACGGCTGGGCCAGCACTAGGAGGCTGACTCTGCGGTAGCCAGGGTTTGCTTCACAATTTCGTCGCTGATCTGGCGCTGGAGGGCGGTGTCGCTGGCCGACTGCTCCAGAATGCTGTTGAAGCTGTCGATGGACATGCCCTGGGCTTCGATGACGGTTTCCATCTCCCCTTCGGTGCTCTGGCGAATGGCGATAATCCGCTCTACCGCTGCCTCAAACTGCTTGTTTTCCTGTTTAGAAATTTTGGCTTTTTTGGCGATTCTGGCGATGGCGTCGGGGCTGTCGGGGTCGTCAGTGCTGGCGCTGAGCTGGGTTTCTGCGATCGCATTAAATCGATCGATAGTCAGCCCGGTGTCTTCTACGGCTTTGGCCATCTCCCGCTCGGCGCCAATGCGCAGGGTTTGCACCTCCTGGTAGACCTGGGCAAAGGTGCTCAGCTCGTCAGCGCTGAGGGGCGCCTTGGCCACCTCGGCGGCGGTGGTCTGGGCCAGCAGCGGGGGCGTGGCCCAGGCGGCGGCGGGCATCAGCCAGGCCAGGGTGGCGAGTAGCGCGGCAACACAGTATTTCACCATAGCGGAGTCTCCTGATTTCACGGTAGTTATGTCGGCTCAGACAGTTTTCAGACAGCTTTAAGGATCTCGGCTGAGACCGCCTCGTCTAGCCTAGTCCTTTGTTAACACATCGGCATGGTGGCGCAGATGGTCGGCCATAAAGGAGGCAATAAAAAAGTAGCCGTGATCGTACTCGGGCTGCATGCGTAAAATTAGCGGCTGTCCGGCGGCCTGGCATGCCGCCTCAAACACCTCGGGCAACAGCTGGTGTTGGGCCAAAAAGCTGTCGGCGGTGCCCTGGTCGATCAAGATGGTGCGTTGGCTCCCCTGAGCCGGTCTTTGACCATCGCGTCTCCCCCATTCCTTCACCAACTCCGTGGCGTCGTAGGCTTTCCAGCTTTCCGGGTCAGCTCCCAGGTAGCCAGAAAACGCCTTCTGGCCCCAGGGACATTGCGACGGTGCCGCAATCGGCGCAAACGCCGAAATCGACTTAAACCGATCGGGGTTGCGCAGGCCGCACACCAGCGCCCCGTGCCCCCCCATGGAGTGCCCAAAAATACCCTGGCGGTCGGGGCGAATGGAAAACTCCCGGGCGATCAGCGCTGGCAGTTCGTCCACCACGTAGCTGTACATGCGGTAGTGGGTGCTCCAGGGGGCCACGGTGGCATCTACGTAAAACCCCGCCCCCATGCCAAAGTCCCAGGCCTCGGCCTGGTCAGGAACCCCCTCGCCCCGGGGGCTGGTGTCGGGGGCCACCAGCATGATGCCGTGCTCGGCGGCGTAGCGCTGGGCTCCCGCCTTGCTGGTGAAATTGTCTTCGGTGCAGGTCAGCCCCGAGAGGTAGTAGAGTACCGGCACCGGCCCCGCCGCCGCCTGGGGCGGCACAAACACCGCAAACCGCATGGTGCATTGGCAAGCCTCAGAGCGGTGGCTGTAGTAGCCGACGGTGCCGCCGAAGCTGGCGTGCTGGTTGTGGAGGGTGGGGGAGGGCATGGGGATTGGGGGGGAGTTTTGAGTTTTGGGTTTTGTTCGCGTAGCGTCTCCGGAGGAGAAATTTTGGATGGAGAAGTAGGGGAGTGATGGAGTGGGGGAGATGGGGAGGGTGTGGGAGTGTAGACGTGGAGCGGCTTACCGTAGGGCCGGGGCATGTGGGAGCGAGAAAAGGTAGAGATTAGCCTGTGTCTAGAAGGTGACGACGCTGCGGATGCTTTCGCCGCGGTGCATGAGATCGAAGGCGGTGTTGATCTCATCGAGGGGCATGACGTGGGTAATCAGGTCGTCGATATTGATCTTGCCGTCCATGTACCAATCGACAATTTTGGGTACGTCGGTGCGGCCCCTGGCCCCTCCAAAGGCCGTGCCTTTCCACTCGCGCCCGGTCACTAGCTGAAAGGGGCGGGTGCTAATTTCTTCGCCCGCGGCGGCTACGCCCACAATGACGCTGACCCCCCAGCCCTTGTGGCAGCACTCCAGGGCCTGGCGCATGAGGTTGACATTGCCGACGCACTCAAAGCTGTAGTCGGCTCCGCCGCCGGTCAGTTCTACCAGGTGGGCTACCAGGTCACCTTCGACTTCTTTGGGGTT
>DATIVG010000272.1:0-5589 GCA_035466075.1 Nodosilinea sp.
GTTGATGCGCTCGGCGTAGCGCGTCCAGCCAAAGGCCGGGGCGGGCTCGGCGGAGGCCGGAGCAACTGGGGGCTGGGGGGAAGCGGCGGGGTCTGGGGTCATGGGTGGTAACTAAAAAACGTCAGGCCGTTAAAACGAGAAATAGGGAGGCTCAACTGAGTATAGAACCTGCGTAGGATTGGCAAAGGGCAAAGCCCGTGCCCATCATCAGAGCGATGGGCACGCGATGTTTTACCCATCCTACGTTTAATGACACCCACCCACTTAACTCGTTAGAACGATAGTACGCCTAAATGTGGGCCTTTATTTCTTCTCCTCTGTCCGAATTTTGAAGCCAGCTTCGATGTAGTCTTTGAGCGCTTCAGCGAGTTTTTCATCGACGCTTTTCTTCTTTGGCGCTTTCGGAAATAGGGTCTCGTTGGTCCACAAAATGAAGACTGCAATAAGAATGATGGGCAGTTCCATAGACTGTTGCTGTGACGTAGTTTCAGGGATCCGATCCGGCGTGCTACCCAGGCATCTTTTAGAACGCTAGCAGGCACATAAGCAGCTACAAAAATGCAGCGCTCAATTCCGGAAATGAGTTGCCCAAACTATATCGAAAGATTTGGAAATGGAACGCTCAAACTATAACTTTAGCCAGGTTGCTTACAACCGTTTAACCACCAACCGCAAAGCTGAGCAGCGACTTGGTGTATACCATCACCATCAGGGTTAGAACATTTTCTATGGTTATCTGTTAGCGATAGCTATAGGTTTCTAAAACCACCTTTCACCCGTCGGTAGCTCGGGGCAGCCACAGGCAGAGCTGGGGGCTAAAGGCCGAAGCGGCCTCTACCCCCTCCAGGCGGCCCCCCAGGTGGTGGACGAGGCGAGCGGCCAGCTGGTAGCGAAAGGCGGGCGAGAGGCCCACAACGGCGGTGACAGGGGTGTCTGCCGGGTTGGCTCCCAGGTGCAGGGCCACCTCCGGGCGGGTGGAGTCATCGGCGACGGTGAGGCTAATCTGGGGGCTGCCCTGGGTCAGCGGGGCTTCGATCAGCATGATTAGGGTCTGCTCTAGCCAGGCGGGGTCGGTCTCGACCGCCAGGGTGTCGGCCACCGGCCCCAGGGCAAAGCGGCAGTGGCGGTTGATGCACTGCATTTCGACCAGGCGCTGCACCCGCCCCAGCAGCGACCCCAGCAAAACGGGCTGGGGCTGGGGGTGCTGGGTGCCAATGGCAAACTTCGACAGGGTGATCAACAGATCGAGGTTTTTGAGCACCGTTTGGATCGATTGGTTGGCCTGGGCCAAAAACTCGCGCTCCTCGGCGGGGCTCTCGCACAGGTCTTCGAGAATCAGCTGGTGCAGGCTAATTACCTGGTTGATGGGCGATCGCAGCTCGTGGGAGGCGGTGCCCAAAAAGCCCGCCTGGTGCTGGGCCTGGTGCAGCAGGCGGTCGTAGGCCAGCTGAAGGGTGGCCAGGTCGGTGAAGTCTTTGCCCTGGGGAGGATCCATTGCCATGAAATCCATTGCCATAAAGAAT
Source organism: Nodosilinea sp. (assembly GCA_035466075.1). Classification (GTDB taxonomy): domain Bacteria; phylum Cyanobacteriota; class Cyanobacteriia; order Phormidesmidales; family Phormidesmidaceae; genus Nodosilinea. Next base: position 1,524 of record DATIVG010000272.1, read on the forward strand.
TGCGGTGAACCATCACGGGGGAGCTGGCGGCATTCTGGGTCTCTGCTGGGCTTGCCAGCCTCCCCATCAAGCCGATGCCTGCTATAGCCTACCCCAGGGGCCGGGCGGCGCGTCTGGTAGCCCCGAGGTTTTGGCCGGGCCGGGCAGCGAGAGCCTGGGTTCTTGACGGACAACTATCGGGAGCTGCCTGAGCAGATTTAAACGTCTTTATTTATTAAGCGCCTTCTAGAGCAGCCAGGGAAATGGCCCCGGCCCGCAGCACCTGCCAGCCCGAACCCTGCCAGCCCACCACCGTCGAGGGCAGGCCCGAACCCTGCACCTGGTCTGGGGCGGGGGCAGGGGTACCCCACTCCTGGTACAGGGCGGCCAGGGCCGCCGGGGCCAGGGTAAACACCTCGGGGAAGCTGGCCTCGATGGCTGCCATGGTCTCCAGGGGGGGCTGGCCCGAGCGGTTGGCGCTGGTGGTGGCCAGCGGCCCGGTGTGCGCCAGCAGGTGCCGAGCCAGGGGGTGATCGGGCACCCGCAGCCCAATGGTGCCGGTATTTTGGGGGTTGATGGCGGGGGGCAACAGCGGGCTGGCGGGCAGCACCAGGGTGAGGGCACCGGGCCAGTGGCGGGCTACGATCGCACCCCACCGGGTCAGCTCCGCCGGGCTGCCGGTCACATAGGGGCGCAGATCATCCCACCGGGCCCCCATCAAAATCAGCGGTTTGTTGGCGGGGCGGGCCTTGGCCCCATAGATGCGATCGCCCGCTGCGGGCTGGGCCGCCAGGGCTGGCACCGTATCGGTCGGAAAGCTGATCAGCTCCCCCGACCGCACCGCCGCCATCAGCTCTGGGAGAGAGACATGAGGCATAGATTGCAGGGTCAGAGATTACAGGGCCCTAGATTACAGGGCCATAGATTGCACTGTGGCACGATGGCGCGGGGGGATCAACCGGGCGGCCCCGGTCACCGCCGCCGGGCTCGGCGGGCTCCCGTACCCAAAGCGGGTAACACCCCCCCTTCAGCGATCCCCTGCCGCCGCCCCACAATGGAAGCTGTTCCCCGCAGCCTGCCGCTGCCCAGTTTCAGGAGATCGTCCCATGCCCCAGCCCAACGCCCCGAAGGCTCAAGCCAGTCAGATTCAAGCCCTCAACACCCAGGGCTGCACCCTCTGCGAACAGGCCAAATTTTCCCAGGCCCTGGCGGTCTTTGACCAGGCCCTCGCCCTCGACTACGCCTACTGCACCGCCTGGAACAACCGGGCCAACGCCCTCTGTGGCCTCAATCGCCAGGCCGAGGCCCTGGCCGCCTACGACCGCGCCGTGGCCCTCAACCCCCAGTACCACCAGGCCTGGTTTAACCGGGGCAAGCTGCTGGGCGATATCGGGGCCTACGGCAACGCGGTGGAGTCCTATGACCGTGCGATCGCACTCCAGCCCGACCCCCTCTACCTCCACGCTCGCCAGGATATCTGGGTGAAAAAACAGCTCATTCCCACCCTCTAATCTCCCTTACCTCCCCACTCTCCCCTGCCTCCCTGATCTCCCCACTCGCTACCCCCTCGGCACCTGCCCCGGCATCACCGGGGCCCGCACCAGCTGCCACCCCTCCACCGTGGCGATCACCTCATAGCCCTCTCCCCCTGGCACCCGCTCCGGGTCGCCCCAGGCGTAGCCCTCCGCCGGTATCTGGCTCCAGTTGCCCAGGGGTTTGCCCAACTGCGGCGTATAAACCGTCAGCAACACACTCAGACGATCGCCCCTTGGCTGCACCATGTGCACCGGGTTGTCCGCCAAAATTTGGGCCACGGGTGAGCTTTGCAGCGCCTGCTTCACCGCCGGGCTGTAGTCGCCAAAAATGCCGGTGGTGCCAGCGGCGGCCACCGCCAGCCAGGGCCCCAGCAGCCAGCTCCACTGCCAGAGCATCTGCTGCTGGCGGCTCACCCGCGGCCAGCGATAGACCGCCAGCAGCCAGGGCAGCAGCAGGCCAAGGCCGCCCGCCACCCCCAGCCAGCCGTAGGGGCGCAGCGCCGCCGCAATCAGCTCCCCTGGGGTAATCACCACCGCCGCCCCCGCCGACAGCAGCAAAATGCCCGCCACTCCGGCGACCCAGCTGAGGCCCACCGCCACCCGGTAGCGCCCCGCAGCCGCCGAGCGAAACAGCCGCCCCAGGTGGTTGAGCCCCACCGCCGCCAGCAGCGCCATAAACGGATACAGCGGCAGATCGGCCTGGCTACTGCGGGCGTGGGTCAGGGTCAGCAGGCCCCACAGCACCAGCGGGTAACCCAGCCACAGCGTTCGACGGCCCAGCCAGCGGTGACGCCCCACCAGGGCCGCCCCCACCAGGGCAAACCCCAGCCAGGGCAGCGTGGTGGCGGGCAGGTGCCACAAATGGTACGCCCCCGCCCAGGGCGACTGTAGACCCAGGGGCAGGGCCCCGCCCGCTCCCATACCCCAGCGGGTTGCCCAGCTGGCCCCCAGCTGGTGCAGGGGCACCGGGCCATAGCGAGCCGCGCTGCGCCCCAGCCAAATCACCGCGGGCACCGCCCCCAATGCCAGCCCATAGTACAGACCAAGATTGGTCAGATGGCGGTGGGTGCGGTGGCCCCACACCAGGTAGGGCAGCAGCGCCACCATCGGCAGCAGCACCATGGCCCCCTGGGCCAAAAAGCCTAGACTCAGCGCCGTGCCCGCCACCATACCCCAGCCCAGCCGCTGCTGGGGGTGGTCTTCGCTGTGCAGCAGTGCCCAGATTGCCAGCAGCGTCAGGCTTACCCACAGCAGGTCGGGCACCGCCAGTCGGCTGGCCTGCGCCCACAGCGGCATCACCGCCAAAATCGCCGCCGCCCACAGCCCCGTTGCGGCGGGCCCCAGCCGCCGCCCCAGCCGCCAGGTCAGCCCCAGGGCCGCCACGGAGGCCACCAGGCTGGGCAGCCGCGCCGCCCATTCGCTGCGGCCAAACCAGTGGTAGCTGAGGGCAATCAGCCACGGCAGGCCGGGGGTTCGATCAAACTGGGGGCTGCCCCACCAGCCGAGAGTAATCCAGTCGTTGTGGAAGAGCATATCCCAGCCCTGCTGGGCGTAGAGAGCTTCCTCGGGAGCCATCAGGCTTTGCTGGGGGCTGTGGAACCACAGCAGCGGCACCGCCCAGAGCCCTAGCCAGAGCCAGAGCAGGCCCCGCAGACGACGCCCCTGGCGGGCACCCCAATGCCCCTGGCGAACGGCCCATTTGTATAAATCTTTGGCAATATTTTCAGGCACCATGGGCAAGCCAGCTCCTGACCGGGCGTAGGAGGGCAAAAAGGGAGCCACCGGCACCAAGAGTGCCAGCCCAAACCTTTCCACCCCAGGTTTAGCACCCTATACTAATGGCATTATTCACAGTCGGACGACGGCTTTTTTAACCGGTCTCAGCCCCCTTTTCTTCTGCATTTGCCATGCGTTCTCGCCGCCGCCGCCAGATCAATGCTCAAATTCCCGAGGTCAACCTCGTCCCGATGATGGACGTGCTGATGACGGTGCTGACCTTTTTCATCATTATTTCGATGAGTCTGACCGGGCAGCAGTTGCTCAACGTGCGTCTGCCCAAGTCGGTGCCCGGCGACGGGGCCGTGGAAGAAACCCAGGTGGCTCAGATTGACGCCCTGGTGGTGGGGCTCGACCGCGATGGCAGTCTGGTGCTCGACAACGAACCGATTACCTTTAACCAGCTCAGCCAGCGGGTGCGCGCCTACTTTGCCCAAAACCCCAACGGCAAGCTGGTGCTCAAGGCTGACCGTGAGTTGACCTACAGCGAGGTCTCCAGCCTGCTCACCGATCTGCGGGCCATCGGCGGCAATCGGGTTTCCCTGGCGGTGGAGTAGACCTGCTAACAGATTGGACGTTGAACGGTTGAACGTTCAACCGTTTCGAGAAGACTGGCTATAGCTGCGGTTTAAGCTGCGATCGCAGCCATCAGCTCCTCGGCCATGTCGAAGTTGGCGGTGACCGACTGCACGTCGTCGAGATCCTCCAGGGCGTCCATTAGCTTCACCAGCAGGCGGGCCTGGTCGGGGTCATCGACCACCAGGGTGTTGCCGGGC
>DATIVG010000273.1:0-4080 GCA_035466075.1 Nodosilinea sp.
AAATACCCGCCAAAATAGTTACCAAAGTATAAGAATGAAATTCTTTTTTACAGGCTCAATTAAATACCTGATAACTATCCGGATTTTGAAATCTTAGGTATTCACGCCGTATCAGCCCCAGGTGCTGAGGCGTTAAAACAAGGATGTTGACTGGAAGACAACTTTTGAGGATAAGCGAAATGAGCCTTGAGCCCAAAGAATTCATGTCTAAGATGGTGTCGCGCATTGACTTCAGCGCTGCCGACAGAAATGTGCTTCAGTCTACGGCGGATTGGGGCTTAGAAATCGCCCCGGAAATGGCCGACTATTTCTATGAGTACCTGGGCCGCGACACTGAGATGAATACTATTCTCAATGAGTCGGAAGGTCGCATTCACCGCCTGCGCGAAACCTTTGTGGCCTGGTTCCACGAAATGTTTACCGGCATGGACAACTGGGGCGACGCCTACGCCGAGCGGCGCTGGCGCATTGGCCTCATTCACGTGCGCATCGGCATTGGCCCCCAGCACGTGGTGCCCGCCATGGCCGTGGTGGTGCACGAGGCGGGCAAGCGGGCCCTGGCCGACGGCAAAAGTCAGCAGCTGTGCGACGCCCTGAGCAAGATCTGCATGGTCGATCTGGCCTTTATTGAGCAGGCCTACATCGAGGTTTCAGCGGCGGCGGTGCTGAAGGAAACCGGCTGGTCTGAAGGCCTGTTTCGTCGGTTGATTGCCACAGGCGCAGGCAGCATGTAGCCAGCCACCCTGGCACTCCTTTTTGAGCCTGCTGTTTGCAGTTTATTCACCCATTTTTTCTAACCAAACGAGAGATTTACCATGGCTATTAACACCGAAAAACTCACCCACGTGCTCCAGAGCTTTGTCACTTCTACCACCGATATTCAAGGGGCGGCGGTGGTCACCCCCGACGGTCTGCCCCTGGCCGCTAGCCTGCCCGGCGGCATGGATGAAGAACGGGTTTCGGCAATGTCGGCGGCCATGCTTTCCCTGGGCGATCGCATCGGTAGCGAGCTGGCCCGCGGCGGCATCGATCGCATCTATGTGGAGGGCGACAAAGGCTACGGCATTCTCACCAGCTGTGGTGAAGATGCGGTGTTTTTGGTGCTGGCCGACAAGGCGGCTAAGCAGGGTCTGCTGCTGCTCGAAATTAAGCGCACCCTGGGCGACCTCAAGGCCATTTTGACGTAGCGCTTTGATCTAGGCAGAGTGGGTCCGCCCCTAGCCCTTGCCTGCTCTGCTGCCCCCTCTACGGCAAGTAACTATCATGATCTCCCTGGAATACATGGTGTGTCCCCACGACACCGCCAAAGACCCCGACCGCTGGTTTCACTTTGCCCAATACCTGAGCCAGCATTTGGGTGTTCCCGTCCACTTTTCGGTGGCCCTAGATTTCGATGAATTTCACCAGCGCATGGTGCAGGCCGACCTGGTGTACGCCAACCCCAGCGACACCCTGGCCCTGGTGAACCAAAATCATTTTTCGCTGCTGGCCAAGGTGGTCAACCAGTCCGATGAGGTGGTGTTTGTGGCCCATCCCTCGGTGCCAAGCCCCAGCCTCAATCTGCTGGATGGTCACGATGTTGCCGCCGTGGGCTCGATGCTGGCCACCCAGGTGGCCCTGCAACTGCTGCACCGCCAGGGTATTACCCCAGCCCGGATTGTCGATCGGCCCACCTGGCTCAGCGTGATGGCCGCCGTCGCCAAGGGGGAGCCCGCCTACGGCATTGTCTACAAAGACACCTACGACGAAATGGCCCGGTCCACGAAGGCCATGACCCAGCTGGTGGCGGTCTCTGAGGAGCGGCTGGCGTTCCACAGCCTGGTGGTGTCGCCTCGGGCGGTGCCCCACCGGGCGGCGCTAGAAACGTTGCTCACCACCATGGCCACCGATGCCAAGGGCCAGGATGTGCTGCAAGCGCTGCATGTGGAGGGCTGGGAGGCGCTTGCCCCTGAGGCGTTGACCCCCATCCGAGAGCTGGTGGGCCAGCCCGCCGTTGTCTGCTAGCCCGTTGCCCTTGTTCTTCATTGCCGCTGCCATCCATGGAAATCATGCGTTTAGTGGTCACCGGCCCTGTGGGGGCCGGCAAGTCGACCTTCATTCGGTCGGTGAGCGAAATTGAGGTGGTCGATACCGACCGCCGCGCCACCGACGACGCCCTCCTGCTCAAAAAGCGCACCACGGTTGCCTTTGACTTTGGCCGTTTGCAGTTTGGCCCCGACATGGCCCTGCACCTCTACGGCACCCCCGGCCAGTCTCGCTTCGACTTTATGTGGGACATCTTGATTCAAAAGGCCCACGCCTACATTTTGCTGGTGGCGGCCCATCGACCCCACGAGTTTCGCGAGGCCCGGCGCATTGTGATGTTTATGAAGCAGCGATCGCAGGTGCCCATGATCATCGGCCTCACCCACACCGACTGCCCCGGCGCCTGGGATGCCGCCAACGTCGCCCTCGCCCTGGGCTACCCCAACCCCGCCCGCCGCCCCCCCGTCGTCGCCGTCAACGCCAACGAAACCGCCTCCGTAGCCCAGGCCGTCATTTCCCTGGTGCAGTACACCTGGGCCGGTAGTCTAGCCCCCACAACCTAGCCAGCTGATCTTGAAGTTTGCCCTTGAAGTTGTGCCCCTGAAATTTTGATCAACAACCTGCGGGATTTACGCAAGCAGCGTTGAAGCTACCAAAACCAACCCCTCCCCAATTCAAAACTCAAAACTCTCCCCACCTCCCCTATCTCCCTCACCTCCCCTACCTCCCTCACCTCCCCACTTCCCCACCTCCCCCACTCCCCATCCACCCACTCGCCCACAGAAAGGGATAACCCCCATGACTGTTACCGGATACCTCGCCGATTTCTCCCTAGCTGAACTATTTCAGCTACTAGAACAGGGCAACAAAACCGGCCTGCTCACCATTTGCACCCTCGCCGACACCACCGTTGTCGAGCGCCACAACCACCACATCTGGTTTAGCCAGGGGCAAATTGTCGCCGCTGGCAACAGCCTCGACCAGCAGGGGCTGATGCGGCTGATTGCCCAACGCGGCTGGATGGGCGATCGCGCCGTCTCGCGGCTGGCCCAAACCTGCCAAATCCACACCCCCCTCGGGCTCTGCCTCAAAAACCAGGGGGTGCTCACCGCCGAGCAGCTCAAACTGCTCTTTTACACCCAGGTCATGCGCCAGGTATGCGCCCTGTTTTCCCTCCCCGACGGCTGGTTTCAGTTTGACCCCAAAGCCCCCCTGCCCGTCTCCGAAATGACCGGCCTGATCGCCACCGCCACCGACGTCACCCTGGCGGGCCTGCGCGCCCTCAAAGACTGGGCCGCCCTCGACGAAAAACTGCCCGACCCCTCCTCGGCCCTGGTCAGCGTCGTCGAAGGCAAACCCAACCTGCGTCTCAACCCCAACGAATGGCAGGTCTGGGAATTTACCAACGGCACCATGGCCCTCAGCGACATCGCCCAGCAGCTCAACCTGCCCGTGGCCAAGGCCCAGCAAATTGCCTTTCGCCTGATCGTCACCGGCCTGGCCGAAGAAATGCCCCTGCTCGCCGCCCCGCCCCAACACCACCCCCTGTCCGACCCCGATCTCCTCGACGACCCCGTTCCCCTGGCCGCCTCGGGCTCCAGAGCAGGCGCACCGGAGGCTGCTTCAGCGGGTGCTGCTCCGGTCAGTCAATCGTTTTTGCAAAACCTAGTTGGCTTTCTCAAAGGCAAGGTGTAGCCATGACCCACGGCGCATTGCAACTGCTTCAAGGTGTTTTAGAACTGCTCAAGCTCATCGACCTGCTCACCAGCCCCCTCGGTCTGGGCGTCAGCCTCTGGCTCTGGCTCTACCTCACCCTGCCCTACGACCAGGCCCTCGCCCTCTGGCTCATGGCCCTGGTGCCCCTAGTCGCCCTCCGCCAAACAGAACCCCAAGACTAAACCCACCCAGCCCAGGGTTTGAATTCTAAAGCTCAAGAAACTTGCAGAACCCAAAACTCAAAATTCCCCCCATCTCCCCCACCTCCCCCACCTCCCCCACCTCCCCCACCTCCCCCACCTCCCCCACCTCCCCCACCTCCCCCATCACCCCACCTCC
>DATIVG010000274.1:0-12409 GCA_035466075.1 Nodosilinea sp.
TATAGGCGTTTCGGGAATAGCTTGGCCACCTTGACAGGGCTGGCATTGCCCACCCTACAAAACTCACAATTCAACTAGCCCCAGACCAGAAGCCTGAGACATCCACATTCCCGCCTATCCATCCCCCCACCTACCCATCCACCCACCTACCCGCCCACCCCTACCACCCCCATGCCCTACGCCCTCACCCTCACCCACCTCTACCCCGACTACCTCAACCTCTACGGCGACACCGGCAATCTGATCGTGCTGCGCCGCCGCTGCCAGTGGATGGGCATTGACTGCACGGTGAAATCGCTCACCATGGGGGAGATGGCCCACAGCGGCCAGACCGATCTCTACTTTATGGGCGGCGGGCAAGACACCGACCAGGTGGCGGTGGTGGAAGACTTTCACCAGCTCAAGCAGGCGGCCATTCGGGCCGATACGGAGGGGGGAGTGCCCTTTTTGGGGGTCTGCGGCGGCTACCAGCTAATGGGCAACACCTTTTTAATGGGCAATGGTGAAGAAACCCGCGGGCTGGGCATTATCAACGTCAATACCCGCGCGCCGGGCACCGAGGTCAAGCAGCGGTGCATTGGCAACCTGATTGTCGAAATCAACCCGGATACCTACGCCGCCATGCAGACGCTGTACGCCACCCCGCGCGCCATTCCCCGCACCCTGGTGGGGTTTGAAAATCACTCGGGCCAGACCTACCTGGGCGAGGGCGTGGAGCCCCTGGCCAAAACCCTGGTCGGGTTTGGCAACAACGCCAGCGCCGAGTACGAGGGGGCGCGCTACAAGCATGTGTTTGGCAGCTACATGCACGGCTCGCTGCTGCCCAAAAATCCCCACTTTGCCGACTACCTGATCGGCCTGGCCCTGCGCCGCCAGCACCCAGATACCACCCTGCCCGCCCTGGCCGACACCGAAGAATGGGCCGCCCACAACTCTGTGGTGCAGCGCTACGGTGGGTAGGGCCAGTGATTTTGGCCAGGTGATTTTGGCCAGGTTGGTAGATGGGAGTGGCTGCCCGCTGGGTCGGGGGCGGCGCTGGGTTGAGGGCAGCGCAGGCCATGATTGTTGTCAGCCTTTGAGGTGGAATACGAGGTGAATACCCCGGCATGATCAAGGCAACCCCTAAGGTACTGGTGGGGCAGAAGACGCCCAAAAGCCCCTGGCTGGCGGTCAACCTGTCGGCGGTGCTGCCCGGTATGGGGCAGATCTACGATGGTGCGATCGCACGGGGCTTCACCATCGCCGTCGCCCACTGGGGGCTGATCGGGTTTATTTTCTGGTCGATCTACGCCCCCGGCGGCAACACCCTGCGGGGGCTGCTCACCCTGATTCCGCTGCTGAGCCTCTATATATTTAGCCTCTGGGACAGCCACCACGCCGCCAAACAGGGCGTGACCCTCGACGAGTTTAGCCCCCTGCGCTACCAGTCTAAAGACCCCTGGTATCCGGTGTTTCTCTCCCAGGTGCTGCCCGGGCTGGGCCATCTATTTTTACAAAAAGCAGCCCTCGGGGGCGCGCTGCTCCTGATCGGCATTCTCACCGCCTACCTGGCCAACTTCAACCCCGCCCTGCTGCCCATTCCGCCGGTCATTTGGGCAGTGGGCTGCGGGCTGGCCTACCGGGCTGCCCCCACCCGGCGGCGGCAGTGGAGTCTGCTGACGGGGCTGCTGGTGGCGGTGATGGTCACCCGCCTGGCCCTGAGCTCAATTCCGTTTGTGGTGTACCAGCAGGTGGTGCAGTGCATCGTGCCCAGCGAGTCAATGCTGCCCACCCTGGAGGTGCGCGATCGCATCTTTGTGCGCCCCCAGCCCGCCGACTTTGTCCCCCGAGTCGGTGAAATCATCGTCTTCTCCAACCCCGAGCGTACCCCCCTCGCCGAGGCGGGTTCCCTCTACAACCTCATGGTCAAGCGCGTCGTCGCCCTGCCCGGCCAGCGGGTAGAAGTTCGCGACGGCCAGGTCTGGATCGACAACCGTCCCCTGGACGAGCCGTTTTTAGAAGAACCCATCCGCTACCAGTGGGGCCCCCAGACAGTGCCCGAGGGGCACCTGTTTGTGCTGGGCGACAACCGCAACCGCAGCCGCGATTCCCACGTGTGGGGCTTTTTGCCCCGGCCCCACCTCGTAGGCAACGCCTACAAAATCTACTGGCCGCCCCGTCGGGTACAGCCGCTGCTGTAGCCAACCCCCTCGGGCTCCCCCCACGCCAATCATCGGTGACAGCCAGTTTAGCCAGCCAAGTATCGACCTCAGCGCCCTCCACCAAGCCAGGCACCAAATTTCGCCTCAGGCCGCCAAGAAAGGCTGTAACCGCCTTGTTTTCCCGGAGTTATCTGCCAAAATTTTTCTGTTCACAGGCTTTTCACACGCTGACTCGGTGACTTCACTAGTCGATCACAATCTATCCCCCACCCCTGGCATAAGCTTAGGCATAGCCCTGTAGAGTTCAAGCCTGATGTCTAGACCGCTCAACTTACAGTGTTTTTGCAGCTAGTCAGAACCACGGCTCACCGTGAAATTCTGGTTTTTCAACCCCTGAGCCGTACCTCACGCGGCAGGCAAACGCTATAGTGACCCAGTCAAAAAAAGGGGTAAGCAAACCATTTAGCCAGTACCCTTTGGCCAGACTTGCCCCAATTAGACGTCAGTAGCCATTTCAACTCAGCAAACGGGTACTTTAGCCCAGGGCGTTATTCCTAAAGCATGCCTGATTTACCCCAGTTGTACATCTAAGACTTAATTGAGGTTTTATGAAAGCAGTCATATTTGCCGGTGGTCTAGGAACCCGATTGAGTGAAGAAACCAGTATTCGTCCCAAGCCCATGGTAGAAGTGGGCAACCGGCCGATTCTGTGGCACATCATGAAAATTTATTCGGCCCACGGCATCAACGATTTTATTATTTGCTGTGGCTACAAGGGCTATGTGATCAAAGAATATTTTGCCAACTATTTTTTGCACATGTCAGATGTCACCTTTGACCTGCGCTACAACCAGATGAATGTGCATTCTGGCAACGCCGAGCCCTGGAAAGTCACCCTGATTGACACCGGCGAAACCACCATGACCGGCGGGCGACTCAAGCGCGTGCGCGAGCACATTGGCTCTGAAACGTTCTGCCTCACCTACGGCGACGGGGTGTGCGATGTCAACATCACCGAACTGATCAAATTTCACCAGAGCCAAGACACCCTGGCTACCCTCACAGCGGTACAGCCCCCCGGTCGATTTGGTGCCATTGCCCTCCACGAAGGCCAGACCAAAATTGAGTCTTTCCAGGAAAAGCCCGAGGGCGACGGCGCCTGGATCAACGGCGGTTATTTTGTCGTCGAGCCCGAGGTGATCGACTTTGTCGAGGACGACAGCACGGTATGGGAGCAAGAGCCCCTGACCAAACTGGCCCAGCTGGGTCAGCTGTCGGCCTACAAGCACGCCGGTTTTTGGCAGCCGATGGACACCCTGCGCGATCGCAACAAACTGGAAGAGCTGTGGGCGGACAATCAGGCACCCTGGAAAGTCTGGTAACGGTGCTGGTGGTCAGGGCCTAAGGCCCACCGCCTGAACCGTGAACTGCGCCCATACCTGGAGAACTACCATGATTTTTGAGGCCCTTCCTCTCAAGGGAGCCTTCCTGATTTCCCTAGACCAGCGGGGCGATGACCGGGGCTTCTTTGCCCGCGCCTACTGCGCCCAAGAGTTTGAAGCCCACGGCCTGAAGCCCGTTGGCGTGCAGTGCAACATGGCGTCGAATGTGCGCCAGGGCACCCTACGGGGGCTGCACTACCAAGTGCCCCCCGCCGCCGAGGCCAAGTTCTTTCGGTGTATTCGCGGGGCAAACTTCCACGTCATTGTGGATATGCGCCCCGGCTCCCCCACCTACCTGGAGCATTTTGGCGTTGAGCTATCGGCCGACAATCGGTTGGGCCTCTATATTCCCGAGCTGTTTGCCCACGGCTACCAGGCCCTCACCGACGGCTCAGAGGCCTTTTACATGGTGAGTGAGTACTACACTCCCGGCTGTGAGCGAGGGCTGCGCTACGACGACCCGGCCCTGGGTATTCAGTGGCCCTTGCCTATCAGCACCATTTCCGACAAAGACCTGGCCTGGCCCCAGCTGCCTGGCCTATCCACCCCCCAAGCAGAGGTTTCTCGATGATTATTGTCGATACAGCACTTAAGGCCCGCCACGAGGCAGGCAATCCGGTTCGCGTTGGCCTGCTGGGTGCAGGGTTCATGGGGCGCGGCGTGATCAATCAAATCGTCAACTACACCCCAGGCATGGTGCTAGTTGCGATCGCAAACCGCACCGTAGCCTCCGCCGTTGAGGCCTACACCCAAGTCGGTGCCGACAATGTCAAAGTCGTCTCCACCCTCGGTGACCTAGAAGACACCATTGCCCAGGGTCAGTGCGCCGTCACCGACGATCCCCTGCTGCTCTGCCAGTCCGAGAGCATCGACGTGCTGATTGAGGCCACCGGCCATGTGGAGTACGGCGCTCGGGTCACCCTCGCCGCCATCGAGCACAAAAAGTCCATGGTCCTCATGAATGCCGAGCTCGACGGCACCGTAGGCCCCATCCTCAAGGTCTACGCCGACCGCGCCGGGGTCATCATCACCGGCTGCGACGGCGACCAGCCCGGCGTTCAGCTCAACCTCTACCGCTTTGTGGAGAGCATCGGCCTCAACCCCCTACTCTGCGGCAACATCAAAGGTCTGCAAGACCGCTACCGCAACCCCACCACCCAGGAGAGCTTTGCCAAGCAGTGGGGGCAAACCGCCCACATGGTGACCAGCTTCGCCGACGGCAGCAAAATCTCCTTTGAGCAGGCCATCGTCGCCAACGCCACCGGCATGAAAGTGGCCCAGCGAGGCATGCTGGGCTACCACTCCAAGGGCCACGTTGACGACATGCTCGACCTCTACGATATCGAGCAGCTCAAGTCCCTGGGCGGCATCGTTGACTACGTGGTAGGGCCCAAGCCCAGCCCCGGCGTGTTTATCTACGCCACCTGCAATGAACCCACCCAGGCCCACTACCTCAACTACGGCAAACTCGGCGAAGGCCCGCTCTACAGCTTCTACGTCCCCTACCACCTGACGGTGTTTGAGGTACCCCTGTCAGCCGCCCGGGTTGCCCTGTTCAACGACGTAATCATTGCTCCCCTGGGCGCGCCCGTGGTCGATGTCATCACCACCGCCAAAATCGATCTGGAAGTGGGCCAGACCCTCGATGGGCTGGGGGGCTACCACACCTACGGTCAGTGCGAAAACGCCGACATCGTCAACCGCGACAACCTGCTGCCCATGGGCCTAGCCGAAGGCTGTCGCCTCAAGCGGCCGGTACCCAAGGATCAGGTTCTCACCTACGACGATGTAGAACTGCCTGCCGATAGCGTTGCTCACCGCCTGCGGGCCGAGCAAAACGCCTACTTCGCCACATCCAAGGTGGCGGCGGCGGTGTAAATACCCTTTCCACCCCTGGAGGCATGGCCCATGGTCATCTACTTAGGCGGCTGGGCCAGAGCGCCCAACTGGGCGCTCTCCCAGTCCATCGCTGACAACTCAAATCTCTAACTGCCCAAACCTTTAACTGATATAAGGAAAACGTAATGGTTCAAGCACCGAGTCTAGCTTCCCTAAATACGGCGGACGACGTAGTTCAGGCCGATTTAAACTACATTTGCAAACACCTATCCGAAGAATTTGCCACCCTGTCCGGCAAAAATCTGCTGATCACCGGCGGTGCTGGCTTCCTGGGCTATTACCTGGTGCAGGCCGTGCTGCACTGGAACCAAGTCAATTCCACCGCTCAGCCCATTCACCTGACGATTTACGACAACTACATTCGGGGCATTCCCGAATGGCTCACCAACCTATCGGGCAATCCCCACCTAGAGCTGGTCAAACACGACATCACCAACCCCCTGCCCGAGAACATCGGCGATTTCCAGTTCATCATTCACGCCGCCTCCATTGCTTCGCCCACCTTCTATCGCAAGTATCCGATCGAAACCATGGATGCGAACGTCAATGGTCTGCGCTATCTGCTGGAGTACTGCCTCCAGCAGAAGGCCAAGGGCACGCCCGTAGAAGGCTTTCTGTTCTATTCCACCAGCGAAATCTACGGTGACCCCAGCCCCGAGAACATCCCCACCCCCGAAACCTATCGGGGTAACGTCTCCTGCACCGGGCCCCGCGCCTGCTACGACGAATCAAAGCGCTACGGCGAAACCCTGTGCGTCAACTTCGCCATGCAGCACGATCTACCGATCAAAACTGCCCGCCCCTTCAACAACTATGGACCCGGCCTCAAGATCACCGATCGCCGCGTCCTCCCCGACTTCGCTCGGGATATCTTCAACGGCCGCGACATCGTCATGCTCTCCGATGGTGCCCCTACCCGCACCTTCTGCTACATTGCCGACGCCATCGTCGGTTACTACAAAATCCTGGTCAAAGGCCACCCCGGTGAAGCCTACAACATTGGGGTTGAGACCCCCGAGATCTCCATGGCCAATCTGGCCGATCGCGTCGTTGGCCTGGGCCGCGACCTGTTTGGCTACGGCGGTCAGGTGGTGCGCCAAACCAGCGCCGACCAAGACTACCTGGTCGACAACCCCAACCGTCGCTGCCCCATCATCGACAAGGCCCGCGAACATCTGGGCTATGACCCTGGCATCACCATTGATGACGGGCTCAAGCGCACTATGGTTTGGTACTCCGGCAATCGTGAAGCAGAGGACGCATAAATGAAAGTATCTGTTGTTGGAACGGGCTACGTTGGCCTAGTATCGGGTACCTGTCTGGCCGAAAAAGGTCACGACGTGGTTTGTGTAGACATTGACCAGGCCAAGGTCGATCAAATCAACCAGGGCCTGCCGCCCATCTATGAAGCCGGCCTAGAGGACATGCTCAAGGCCAATGTGGGCACCCGGCTGCGGGCCACCACCGATCTGCGTACCGCAGTGATGGAATCTCAGATCTCCCTGATTGCCGTCGGCACCCCTTTCCGGGGCGATGAAATCGACCTGAGATTTATTGAGACCGTGGCCCGCCAGATTGGCGAAGTGCTGAAGGATAAAGATGCTTACCACGTGGTCGTCGTCAAGAGCACCGTTGTCCCCGGCACCACCGATGAAGTCGTGCTCTCAATTCTGGAAGAGGCCTCTGGCAAGAAAGCCGGTGCTGACTTTGGCGTTGGCATGAACCCCGAATTCCTTAAGGAAGGCGAGGCAATTCCCGACTTTATGTATCCCGATCGAATCGTTCTAGGCGGCATTGACGATCGCAGCCTAGCCGTCCTGCGAGAGATGTACAGCGTCTTCGAGGGGGTTGACCAGCTCGAAACCAACTGTAAGACCGCTGAGATGATCAAGTACACGGCCAACTCCCTGTTGGCCACCATGATCTCCTTCGCCAACGAGATCGGCAACCTCTGTGCCGCCGTTGGCGGCGTAGACGTGATGGAAGTCACGAAGGGGGTCCACCTCGACAAGCGCCTGACCCCAATTTTGCCCAGTGGCGAGCGCATCATTCCCACCTTTACTACCTATATTGAGGCGGGCTGTGGCTTTGGCGGCAGCTGCTTTCCTAAGGATGTCAAGGCGCTCAACGCCTACGGGGCCAAGAAAGGCATGCCGATGCAGCTGCTGAACGCTGTCATCGACGTCAACGCCGTGCAGTACAAGCAGGTAATGACTCGCCTCGCTAAGCACTACCCCAACCTGGATGCAGTGCGGGTAGCCGTTTTGGGCCTGGCCTTCAAGCCCGGTACCGACGACATGCGTGAGTCCCCAGCCATTCCCATTGTGCAGGAGTTGCTGGCGGGGTCTGCCAAGGTGAAAGCCTTTGACCCGGTGGCCACCCATGAAGCTCAGAAGATCTTTGAAAACCAGCCCATTCAGTACTGTGACACCCTGGCTGAAACCGTTCAGGATGTCGATGTGGTGCTGCTGCTCACCCGCTGGAATGATTTCAAGGCGCTGCCGGAGCTGCTGCAAGGGGTCGCCAACCCACCGTTGGTGATCGATGGCCGCCGTATGCTCGATAAGAAAGCCTTTACCCGCTATGAGGGTATCGGTCTATAGGCTTTAGGCTGACTCCAAAAGTAGTCAGCCTTAGCACGCCTCCCATTGCTTGGCCAAAACTATAGGTACCGAGTCAGATTGATTCGGTACCGTTCTTTTTTGGTGACGACTATGTCGCCAACTTCAAGCCGACCTTTGCTGCGAATAGCCACTAAATCTCCGGCAGACAGCGTGTAGCTGGGTTGGGTAATGGGCTTCCAGTTAACCCGAACATCGCCGCTGCTGATCAGATCAGCCATCTTACTGCGCGACATGCCAAACCCGGCGGAGGCCACGGCATCTAGCCGTAGGGAGGCCTCTACGGTGGTCAGCTCTTTTTTCTGGGGCGGGCGCACCCGCAGCTGATCCCACTCCAGGAGCTGGGTCTTGACGGGGACAGAGCGCACTTGAGTGAGCGATTGGGTCAAAAATTCGACTAGTTCGGGGACGGCAATAGCCTGGGCCCCGCGTTCACCGAGAACGATGATATCGCCCACTTTGCCTCGGTGTAGCCCGGTGCCCAACAGCGCTCCCAAAAAGTCGCGGTGGGTGGCGGGGTCAAACATGAAGTTGCCCCCCAGGGTCAGTAGTGCCAGGGGAATCTGGCTGGGGTCGAGGGGAATATCAACCCGGGCAATGGCCAGGCGCTGGCGCTCAGCCTGGGGATACCCTCCCCAGGCCAGGCTATGAACATCCGTCAACCGCTGGAGCATCGCCCCGGCTTCAGCTTGCTCGGGGGGAGATAGAAAATCGGTGACGACGATATCCCAGGTTTTAATCGCTTGGTCAGCCTGGTCCAAAATACGGGCCAGACAATCGCGATTTTCAACGGATTTCAGCAGGTCTTCCTTGGGCAGCATGGGCGAGGGCGGCAGGGGCAAGAACATTAGACCGCTGGATCGAGCTGGGTCTAACCAGCCCAAGCCAGCGGTCTTTAACTCTACCTTACCCGGTGGAATGGTCTACCGCCCGGGGGAGAGCTGCCCCGACCTATGGCCATTAAGCATTAGGTTCTATGGGGTAGTAGAGGGAATATCAGTTGACCATAGCTTCGGTGACCTCCTTGCGCTTGGCGTAGATGCTCTTGAGGTGCCGTTTCACCGTATTGACGGTGATGTATAGCTCCTTGGCGATTTCCTCGTAGGTGCGGTTGGCCCGGCGCAGTACCCACACCGCCCGCTCCCGGGGGGTGAGATTGTACTGAATGGCCTCTAGCAGAGCGGAGGATTGGGCGGAGCGGGTTTTATTCTCCAGGGAGATCAGCAGGTAGGGGTTGGGGGTGGCCGGTAGATCGAGCCACTGGGCTCGGGCCCGAATTTGGTGGCCGGCCTGGGAGGTGAACTCCTGGGTCAACACAAGTAGGGTCTCAGGATAGAGGTCACGGCTCTCCAGGAGGTGCTTACCCATGAGTTGGAGGCAGTCGGGTAGGGTGATGGCGTAGCTGGCCTGGGCGAGTTGTGAACCATCACCGAGGTCACGGCAGAGGGCTCTGCCCTTTTGGTTGCTGTGGACGCAGGTGCCGTCTTCGGCGAGGACGAGGATGCCGTCAACGAAGCCCTCGAGTACGGCACTGAGCAGGGGTAGGTCGGCGTTTTCCTGGGCCGAAGGGGGGGCAATTAACGTCTTGGGAGGGAGAGTGGTGGATGAACTCATAGTGACCATGGGGCTTCCTGGTTTAAGACACAACAGAGTTGGGGGAGTCATCCGGAAACACAACGTTTGAAGCTTTGATGAAGAGAACCTCAGTCTCGCGATAGAGATCTCCGCACGGGTGAGCCAGTTTTCTAACTGGCTACGGGGTCCGGGCTTTTGGCAAGGCCGTGGTGGCCAGCCGGAGCCCTGGGGAACCTCGCACTGACAGTTTCTTCACATAGATAAAGTGCAGTTCTGGAAAGTTTGGCAATTTCTTATGTCAATTCAATGACATTTCTGCGGGTGTTTTGTGGTGTGTTCCCCATCTGGCAGGGATATGAGGGGGTTGAGCGGCTGGGCAGGACCTCGAGGGAGTTGAAAAAATTGGCCCTTGTCTATATCGTTATGGGCGTTCTATCAGGCCAGGGGCCTTGGCAGCCAGGTATGACACCGGTAAACAAAGGTTGGTTACGAGGTTTGAGGAGTGGGCTGGTAGCGGCAGCGATCGCTCTGCCGGGGGTGTCTTTGCTGGGGTGCCCACCACCGGGGATGGCCCAGGAGACGACTGCGGTGACGCCTGCCGCCAATAGTGCGGCAGCGGAGGCTGCCCTCAACCAGGGGCTAGCTTTGATTCAGCAGGGAGATTTAGACGGTGCTCTGGCTGAGTTTCAGCGGGCGGCCGCCCTGGATGCCAATCTGGCGGCAGCTCATTACAATGCCGGTCTGGCTCTGCGCCAGCGGGGACAGCTCCAGGATGCGGCGTCGGCGTTTTGGCAGGCGGTGCGAGCTGATCCGCAGTTTGCACTGGCCTACGCCAACCTGGGCGGCGCGCTGATTGAGGGCAACAACTTGGATCAGGCGGAGGCCTACCTGCAGCGCGCCATTGTCATTGAGCCTAGTTTGGGCAATGCCCACTATAACCTGGGCCTGGTGTACCAATCGCAGGGGCGTTTCCCGGAGGCTTTGACGGCCTTTGAGCGGGCCAGCCAGCACACTCCCAGTGCCCCTGAGGCCTACTTGCAGCGGGGCATTATTTATTTGCAGACGGGCCAAAATACTGAGGCTGAAGCCGTTTTGCAGCGGGCTCTGGCGATTGACCCTGGCTATGCCCAGGCCCACTACAACCTCGGTATTGCTCGGTTTAACCAGGGGCAGACCGAGACTGCCCTGGACTCGTTTCGCATGGCGACCCAAATTAACGGTGGCTATGCCGACGCCTACTACAGTGCTGGCCTGGCCTTTGTGCAGCTAGGCCGCTACGGGGAGGCACGCACCGTTTTGGAGTATGCCAAGAACCTGTATATCACGATGGGCAATCCAACCTGGGCGGCTAAGGCCCAGGGTCATTTGGGTCAGCTACCGGATAGCTAGGGGTTTGATCAGTCTCTAGCTGGGTTTGGAATGTTGCTGGTGGAGGCATGACTTCGGTAAGGGCAAACAGTCGTTTGCCCCTGCGAGGGGCATTAGATGTTTGAAGCGTACCTACAGTTGGCTGGCTTACCAGAACTTGAGCTTGCGGCAGGCGTAGAGGCACATTTTGAGTAGGATCAGCCCTTCTTTGACATGGGCGATGTTGGAGCTGCCGTAGGTGCGGGGCTGGTAGCGGATGGGGACTTCGACGATGTGGAGGTTGAGTTTGGCAGCCCCAAACAGCAGGTCAAAGTCGCCGAAGGGGTCAAAGTCGCCGAAGTAGCTGCGCCCGGCAGCAAGGCGCTGATAGTCTTGCCGCCACAGCACTTTGGTGCCGCAGAGGGTGTCTTTGAGGGGCTGCTCTAGCAGGAACGAAAACAGCAGGGCGAAGATCTTGTTGGCCACTGTGTTGAGCCAGGGCATGGCGGTTTTGGAGCGGGGGTAGACCAGCCGTGACCCGTTGGCAAATTCGCCTCGCCCGGACGCTAGCACCTCAACAAAGTGGGGTAAATCTTCGGGGGGGACGGTGAGATCGGCGTCAAGGATGAGCAGAATGTCGGCGGTGGCTTGGGCAAAGCCGAGCCGTACGGCGTCGGCTTTGCCTCGCCCGGTTTGCTGAAAGGCTTTGAGGGTGAAGGGGCCCTGGTAGGTTTGCAAGAGATTCTGGATGGTTTCCCAGGTGTGGTCGTGGGAGTGGCCTTCGACGAAGATGACTTCGGTGTGGGCCCCTAGCTGGGGCAGGCGGGCCACGGCGGCGGCGATATTGCCGGCTTCGTTGCGGGCGGGAATGATGACGGCGCAGGTGGGATCAGCGACCGGGGCAGCCGGGGACGGCTCGGGACGAGCGACCACAAAGGTGGTGAGGCACAGGTGCTTGAGCAGGGGCAGGGGCCCCAGGTAGCGATTGACCAGCCCGGCCAGCCCCGGCACAAACTTGGGCCACAGAAACCGACTGCCCCGCTTGAGGGGGCGATAGCCGGTGATGGTGAGCAGGTTGGCAACGTCGTCGGTGCCCAGCCAGTTTTGGGGGGGCTGGGGGCGGCGCTGGCCGATGCGCTCTGCCAGCCCCAGCAGGGGTTCCCACAGGTGGTTGTGGAAGGTGAGGATGAGGCGGGTTTGGGGCTGACAAAAGACCTGGAGGCGTTGCAGCACGGCTTGGATGTCGCCGAGGTAGCCGAGCACCCCTGACAGAATAATGTAGTCAAACTGACGATGCTCGGGGGCCAGCTGGCCTGGGTCTAGGGTCTCTGCATCGAGGGTGTAAAAACTGAGGTGGGGGTATTTTTGGGCTGCGATCGCAACT
>DATIVG010000275.1:0-6583 GCA_035466075.1 Nodosilinea sp.
TCAGAATTACCCCACTTGCTGACCAGATAAAGTGCCCGGGCCCAGCGCTGTTGGCGAGGGTTGAACAATGCTGTCTCTCCACCTGTCTCGGGATCAATGCCTGTGGTGAAGTTGTAGCGCCTTTCGTTGCAGCGGCGGCAGGCAAGAGCGAGATTAGCGGGGCTATCTGTGCCGCCCAACGATTGGGGCTGAAGATGGTCGATAGACAGCGGGGCTGAGCTTAAAAGCTCTGGATAGTGGCAATACTCACACCGAAACTGAGCCCGTTGACGCACTTGATAACGCAGCGCCTTAGGAAGGCTCATGGGCTTGGGCGGCCATAACAGCGTTGATGTAGCTGAAGATGTTGTCTAGCTCACCAATGGTTTCTAGTTCGAGGCTTTCCTCGACGGTGATTGTGTCTGCCTTCTTTTTGTCCAGCAGTTCTTGCAGGCGCTCCCCCAGTTTATCGGTGAATTTGAAGAGGGTGAGGTTGTTAACCTGTTGAATGCACAAGCCTTCGGGCAGGATGGCGGAAGGCTTGAGTAGGGTTGCAGTCATAGCAGCTACGCACTGTTGAGAGGTATCTCAAGTTTAGCTGGATTGCTTAATCGCTACCTTTAGAGCACCAGACCCACCAAAAGCAGCAGTTTGGTGGGTCTGGTGATCGCCCAGCCAGCCAGCGACAACGCTATAGCCACAGCCCGATTATTCATGTCGCGGTGTGGTTTTGCCAAAGCGGGGGCATGACTTGTCAATGCAGGAGGTGGTGATGGCAGTGCACTAGCGAAGCTATCCGAAGGAATCGCCTGCCATGCCAATGCGCCAGCCGGTTCTACGATGTCGTCAACCTACAACGCTATGCCCAGCAATTGAGCCACAGCACCGTGTCTAGTACGGCCCAAACATGCCGTTGGCCGGGTTGTCGGCCTCATCGCTACAGCAAAAGGCGCTAAAGTGCTGCAAAAACTCAGCCTTAGTCAGCCAGCCATCCTGGTCGCCATCGAGCGACGGAAACACCAGCGGCGCATAGACCGGCGACTCATTAAAGGTGGCCAGCAGCTGCCCCCATTCGGCCTCATTGACCTTGCCATCCTCATCCTGGTCGAAGACATCAAAGATAGTCTCCATCAGGCTGACAATGTCATCGGCGTGGGGCTCGGTATCGGTTAGGCCGTCATCGTAGTAGGCCAGCCACTCGGCGCGGGAAACCTGCTTGTTGTGGGCGGTATCGGCTTTTTTCTCCAGCCCCTGCCACTTGCGCATCAGCTTGTCTTGCAGCACCAGGCAGCGGGGCGATCGCAGCGACCAGTTGCGCAGGGTAGACAGCTTATCAAACATCAGCTCAAAGTCTTTTTTGACCAACACCCCGGTGTAGTCCGAGTCGTACATGCTAAATAGCTTGGTCAATTTGCGCTGCTGTAAGTCGGTTAACATAACCCCTACGCCCCTTTGCCCGGCAGTTGCCACTACAGTCCCTAGCCTACCCCAGTACCGAATCCGAGGCGCTGAATGACAGCCTGATTATTGACCTGGATGCTAAGGGCCACCCGGTAGGCATCACGGTAGAGCACTACAGCCAGACCGTAACCACCCCAGCCATAGCGGTGAGCTGACCAGGAGAGTTGCGGGCAACGCCAGCGGGGCTTTAGCCAAGGGGCCCCGCCGACGAGGGTGCGATCGCTACCGGGACGAGCTGCTCGTCGAGGCAGCCACCTGGCGCTGTAGCAGCACCTGCCAGTAGGGCACTGGGGCTAACAACACCGTGCCGGTGCCCTCAAACACATTAACCAGCAGCTCGCCCGATGTGACGGAGCCCACCAGCGATTTGGTGGCTTTTTCGACCCGATAGTTAATGGCACCGGTACGTGCGATCGCAAAGGTGCCGTCCACCACCAGGCGATCGCCCTGGAGCTTCACCGTTTCCACCGGCCCCTGGGCCACCATCACCACCTTGCCCTCGCCTTTGACCTTGGTTTGAAACAGCCCTTCACCGCCCACTAGCCCCGTCAGCAGTTTGTTGCGCTCCACCGAGATCTCAACACTGCCCTCGCTGGCCCAGTAGGCCCCGCCATCTAAAATCCACTCGCGGCCCGCCACCTCCAGAATGTAGTAGCCCGACAGGGATGGCGTCAGGTATAGCTCGCCCGTGCCGGTGTAGGTGGGCCGAAAGATGTTTTCCCCCGTTGCCAACGATTTGAGAAAGCCCCCTGCCGAAGGCATCCGGGTTTCCATGTTGAGGTTACCCCGCAGGTAGTGCAGCGCCCCCGACTCGGTACGCACCATCTCGTTGACGAGGGTGGCCTTCACCATGCGGGTGCCCTCGCGCTCAATGACCTCAAAATTAGCCATAGGAAATACCTCAACCGTGGAAAAAGGATGGATCTGAAATTCTGGCTATAGATACCCCGCCGCCTGCATGGTGAACAGACGGGCGTAGCGGCCCTGCTGGCGCAGCAGTTCCTCGTGGGTGCCCTGCTCGATTAGCTTTCCCTGGGCCAGCACAATAATGTTGTCGGCCCGCCGCACCGTCGAAAAGCGGTGGGAGATCAAAATCGCCATCTGGTTTTGGGTAGCTTCGCGAAACTGCTCAAACAGGCGGGTCTCGGCCTCAGCATCCATGGCCGAGGTGGGCTCATCGAGCACCAAGATATCGGCCTCGGTGCGCATAAAGGCGCGGGAGAGGGCGATCTTTTGCCACTGGCCGCCCGACAGCTCTTGCCCGCCAAAAAACCATTTGCCCAGCTGGGTGTTAAAGCCCTCCGGCAGCGCCTCAATAAACTCCGTGGCGGTGCCCTTCACCGCCGCCGCCTGCCAGCGGTGGGCATCCTCAAAGTCGGCCACATCGCCCACGCCAATGTTTTCGCCCACCTTAAACTGGTAGCGCACAAAGTCTTGAAAGATCACGCCAATGCGCTGTTGCAGCACGTCGGCATCCCACTCTTGCAGATCGCGGCCATCCAGCAAAATGCGGCCCGCCGTGGGGGTGTACAGCCGGGTGAGCAGTTTGATCAGGGTGGTCTTGCCCGAGCCGTTTTCGCCCACAATGGCCAGCTTTTCGCCGGGCCGCAGCTGAAAGGAAACGCTGTCGAGGGCGGTGCGATCGCTACCCGGATAGCTAAACGACACCTGCTCAAACCGCAGCCCCTCGCCAGGGTCGATGCCCCGCACGGCAATGCCCGCCTCCTCCGGCACCGGCTGCTCTAAAAACTCGTAGAGGTTGGCCAGGTAGAGCCCGTCTTCGTACATGCCGCCGATGGCGGTGAGGGTGCTGGCAAAGGTGGTCTGCCCCTGGCGAAACACCGTCAGGTACATGGTCAGTTCGCCCAGGGAAATACTGCCCGCGATCGCCTCCAGCACAATCCAGCAGTAGGCCAAATAAAACGACGCCGTGCTCAGCAGGCCCAGGCCATAGCTCCAGCCGCTGCGGCGCACCGTCAGGTTGCGGTCTTCGGCGTAGAGCCGCTGAAAAATATCCTGGTAGCGCTGCATCAGCAGGGGCCCCAGGCCAAACAGCTTCACCTCCTTGGCAAAGTCTTCCCGCGCCAGCAGCGCCTCCAGGTAGATCTGCTGCCGGGTCTCGGGCGACCGCCACTTAAACAGGCGAAAGGCCTCGCCCGCAAACTGGGTCTCGGCAATGAAGGCGGGCAGGGTGGCAATCGCCAGCAGCGCCACCGCCCAGCCCGAAAATTGCAGCAGCAGCCCGCCAAAGGTGACCAGCGACAGCACATCCTGCACCACCCCAAAGGTGCGGTTGACCATGCTCAGCGGTCGCGACGACGCCTCTCGCCGGGCCTGGGTCAGCTTGTCGTAAAATTCAGAGTCTTCAAAATAGGTCAGCGGCAGGGTCTGGGCCTTCTCCAAAATCATCACGTTGACCCGCTGCCCCAGCAGCACCCGCAGCAGCGACTGGCAGAGCCCCTGCCCCTGCCTGGCCCCGGCCAGGGCCGCCACCAGCAGCGCCTCCAGGGCCAGGTACATCAGCGCGGCCCGGCGGTCGATCGCCAGCCCTGACTGGGCCGCCTGCACCACCGCATCGACAATCAGCTTGCCGACGTAGGCCACCGCCGCCGGCAAAAGGCCCGCCACCAGCGTCAGCAGCGCCAGCGCCACCGTCAGCCGCCAGTCGGTCTGCCACACCAGCTGGATAGCCCGCTGCCCGTAGCGGTACATCGCCAGCGACTGACCCAGATTGCGCCAGGGCCGCTTTGCCTTGGCACCCGGAGCCGAAACCCGTTTCACCCTGTATTCACTCATTTTTCTACGATAGCGTTTGGTGAGTGGGGGAGGGAGAGATGAAGAGGTGGGGAAGGTGGGGGAGTTACTGCATGGGCGGCATAGCGATACCTGCCGAGGCTGAAATCTCCTCGGAGCTGGGGAGAGCACCGGCTTTTTCTACGCTGGGTTTTACCCCGGTCAGATACTCGGGGTGCAGTAGTTCTCGCGCCTTGAGCACGATCAAGTACTCGTAAAAGGCCTGGAGGGTACACCAGGCCAGCCCGGCCTGGCCGTCGCGCCAGCCGCCGAGGATAAACATCATGTAGAGCCAGCGGGTGAGGGGGCGCAGGGGCAGCCGCAGGGAGAGATCTTTGAGGGCGCGGCGGCGCTCTACCTCTGAGCGGCCCCAGCAGATGGCCCGCCAGTCAACGCGACCTACCTGGAGCTGGCGCAGGGTTTCGGCGGCTTCGTCGGTGGAGTAGCGGTTGTGCTTTTCGATCCAGCGGCTGAGCCCTTTGCTACAGGTGTAGTGGGGGTAGGTGGCCTGCAAAAAGCCGGTGGGGCCATCTACAATCTCGCGCTCGGTGTGGCCGTAGTCGTCGAACCACACTTTGCCCCGCCGCAGCAGCCGCAGCTGGTAGCGAGGAAACTGGGTGCTGCGGCGAATCCAGCGGCCCATGAACATGACTCGCTCGGCCACGTAGTAACCCGCCTTATCCCCCTCGGCAATCACCGCCAGGCATTCGGCAAACAGCTCTGGGGTCATGCGCTCGTCGGCTTCGAGGATGTAGGCCCAGTCGTGGCGGTAGGGCACATGCTCCAGCATCCAGGTGCGCTGCTGGCCGTGGCTGGCGAAGGGGTGCTCGACAAAGCGCACCGGGTATTGGGTGGCGATAGCTCGGGTGCGATCGCAGCTGCACGAGTCCACCACAATCACATCGTCAGACAGCAGCGCCGACTCAATGCAGGCGGCAATATCCCGCTCTTCGTTGTGGGTCAAAATAAAAATCGAGAACATTGGGTGCAGCCCCAGCAAGTGACAGACAGGAACGGTTCCTTGGCCTTAGAGAGCCCACTTTGGCCTCTAAACTGAAATCTACCCGCCGACTTCACCGCCCATTCAGGTTTTTGGGTATCTTTACAACCCCGTCACCGCCCCAAAAAGTGCCAGCGAACCAGGGCAAAAAAAAGGCAGCCATGGGCTGCCCTAACGGTCACTATGGGGTTCAAATTCTCAGGTCAGGCTAGGTTGACATCCTCCCTAGTCAATGATGTCCTTGAGGGTGTCTTTCACATCTTCCTTGGCGTGGGTAACATGGGCCTGGGCCTGCTTAGCTTCGCCCTCAGCCTTATCTTTCTGGCTGCCGGTGATCTCGCCCACTGCGGCTTGAACCTTACCTTCAATATTCTGGGCTGTGGCCCTAGCGCGATCTTCAATAGACATAGAAAGAAAATCCTTATCGCAAATCCTCTTTTATCGTAGGGCTCAGGCACGGCTGGTTCCTCTGCACAGGGTAGGAAATACCCCTATTCACAAAGATAGAGATGAGATGGGTTGAACCCTGGGGTATGCCGTCCGGTCCATGCCAAGATCATGCTGGGACTGACAATACCCGGCTGGGCAAAACTCGCCCTGGCCAGCTCCCCCCGGCTCAAAACCCGACAAGACATAGCTGGCCCCATGCCCCCGCCCTACCCACCCAACCCCCAGGATGAACTGGCCCGCGAGCGCAACCATCTGGCCGCCGACCGCACGCTGCTGTCGTTTATTCGCAGCAGTCTGGTGCTGATTAGCGTGGGGGTAAGCCTTGACCAAGTGGTCAGCGCGCTTGCCCCCGATGGCCCCTACCTCGACGCCTGGGCCTACGCCCTCAGCCTGGTGTTTATCGGGCTGGGCGTCATTACCTTGGGGTTAGCTGTTTTTGATCACCAGGGCGAGATCAGGCGGCTGCGATCGCCCGCCTACGGCTACGTCCCCCGCTGGTCGTTGGGGGCAGCCGTCGGTCTCACCATTTTTATCGCGGGGGTGGTGGCATTTTGCTGGCTGGGGGTGAATCTCTTGCAGTAGCGTCTTGCAGTGGGGCCTTGCCGACATCTGGCGGGGTGAGGCGGCGGTGTTCCTGGGATCAGGGCCAACCGTTGAGCTGGGGATCTGGGCGGCTAGATACCCTGACCGCCATAACTGGGGTGATTGCCTGGGGGCATTGATTTTGGCAGTCAGTCGGGCGGTTCACTCGCCCCGGTGAATCGGGAGACCGAAGGCGAGACAGGCCCAGGCGAGACAGGCCCAGCCGCCGCTACGGCCAAAACAGCGTGACCGCCAGCCCCGCCAGCCCCGTGAGCAAAATAGTGGCCACCGCCAGTCGATTGAGGGTGTGAATGGACA
>DATIVG010000276.1:0-21355 GCA_035466075.1 Nodosilinea sp.
CTTAGGGAGGATACCCTCTGGGGTCTGCTGATTGCCCACCACTGCCAGGCTCCCCGCCGCTGGCAGGCGGTCGAGATCGAGGGGCTGCAACTGCTGGCGATGCAGGTGGGCATTGCCATTCATCAGGCCGATTTGATCGAGCAGCTCCAGCGCGCAAAAACCGCTCTGGAAGCAGAGGTTGCCGAGCGCACCCGCCAGTTGGCCGACACCAACCAGACCCTACAGGTAGTCAATCAGAAGCTGGTTGAGAAAATTCGTGAGCACAAACAGGCAGAAGCCGCGCGTCTACGCGACCAGGCCCAGCTGCAGCGGCTCGCTACCATCGTGGCCTCCTCCCACGATGCCATCATCAGCAAAACCCCCGATGGCATCGTCACCAGCTGGAACCACGCCGCCGCAGCCACCTTTGGCTACACCGCCGAGGCGATGATCGGCCAGCCGATTACCACCATCATTCCCCCCAATCATCGGGAAGAAGCGGCCCAGATTCTGGCCCGCATTCGCCAGGGGCAGCGGGTCGAAACCTACGAAACCCAGCGGCGACACAAAGATGGGCATCTGGTCGATGTCGCCATCACCATCTCCCCGATTTACGACGACAAGGGCCAGGTCATCGGCGCATCTAAAATCGCCCGCAACATTAGCGCCCAAAAGCGCGACGAACGCCTGCGCCAGCAGGCCGAAAACGCCCTACGAGCCAGTCAAGAACGCTTCCAGAGTTTTATGGATAACGCCCCCCTGCTGAGCTGGGTCGTCAGCCGCGAGGGCCGGGTGGAATATGGCAATGAGGCCTGGTACGAATTCATTGATCAGAGTGAAGCTACCGCTCTAGGGCAGCCCCTTGAGAGCCTGTTTCCGCCTGAGTTTGCCCAGGCTTACCAGGAGGCCAATCAACGGGTTCTACAGTCTGGTCAGGTGGTGGAAACCATTGAGCAGGGCCTGCACCGGGATGGCACCCTCTATACTTTTCTGGTGCGGAAGTTTCCGGTGTATGCCGAGGGGCAAGTGATGTCGGTTGGCGGGATTGCCGTTGACATTACCCCGCAGCAGCAGGCCGAAGCCCTGGTTCGCGACCAGGCCGAGACCCTGCGCATTTTTTACGAGACTTCCCCGCTGATGATGGGGCTGGTGGAAATTTCCGACAGCGATATCCTCCATCTGTCGGACAATCCGGCAGCGCTCTCCTTCTTCGGCCTTACCGCCGAAGCCCTGGCTAACCATTGGACCAGCGAGGTGGGGGTACCTGCTGAGGTGATTCAACTCTGGCTGGGCCACTACCGCCAGAGCCACCAGCAGCAGCGCCCGGTGCAGTTTGATTACACCCACGTTACCCCCACCGGCCAGCACAATTTGCTGGTAACGGTATCCTTTGTGGGCCAGGGCAACGATGACCGCCCCCGGTGCTCCTACATCGTGCAAGACCTGACTGAGAAAAAGCAGCTGGAGCGCGAAAAAGCCAAAGCCATTGCCCGCCTCCATGACAGTGAGCAACGCTACGCCAGCTTAGTAGCAGCCGTGCCCGTGGGCATTTTCCGTACCGATGCAAATGGCCACTGCATCTACACCAATCAACGGTGGGAACAGCTTGCCGGGTTGACCCAGCAAGAGGCCCTGGGGGAAGGATGGGCTCAGGCGCTTTACCCCGATGATCGGGAAGCCGTGTTTAGTACCTGGGCCCAAGCAGCCCAGCAGGGAAGACCGTTTGAACTGGAATACCGTTTCCAGTCTACGAATGGCACGGTGTCATGGGTGTATGGACAGGCCGTGGCCGAGTACAACGCCGCTGGTGAGCTATTGGGCTATGTCGGCACCCTCACCGATATTACCGAACACAAACAGATTGAAGCCGAGCGGCAGCAGGCCCAACAGACCGAGCAAGAATTGAGCCTGCTGGAGCAAATTTTAAACATCGTGCTGGCGGGCTACTGGGACTGGCACATTTCTACCGACGTAGAATACTACAGCTCCGGCTTTAAGCAAATGCTGGGTTACGCAGACCACGAGCTGATCAATTCTCCGCAAACCTGGCAAGATCTGATCTTCCCGGAAGACCTACCGAAGGTACTGGAACAGTTCGATCGCCACGTGCAGAGCCACGGCGCAGAGCCTTACTACAACGAGGTGCGCTATCGCCATCAAGATGGTTCCACCGTCTGGATTCTTTGCTCAGGGCAGGTGATCGAGTGGGACAACGCGGGCAACCCCCTGCGGATGATTGGCTGCCACATTGACATCACCCAACGCAAACAGGCCGAAGAATCTCTGCGCCAGAGCGAAGCCACCAATCGTGCTCTCATTCAAGCCATTCCCGACTTTTTAGTGCGGATGCGGCAGGATGGCATACAGCTTGATGTCATCAACACTGGCAGTGTGCACTGCTTAAGCCTTGAAGACGAAGAATCGATTCAGGGCCACAGCGTTCTCGACATTATGCATGCTGACATTAGCCAGGAACGTATTCGTCTGGCGCAAGTAGCGATCGCCACCGCGCAACTGCAAAAGCAAGAATATTTCTTCACCGAAGACGGCCAAACCTACTACGAAGAAGCCCGCATTTCACCAATTTCAGAGAACGAAGTGCTGGTGATGGTGCGGGATATTAGCGATCGCAAACGCGCCGAGCTAGACCTGCGATCCCTCAAAGAGCAGCTGGAACTGGTCCTCAAAGCCTCCTCCGAAGGCTTCTGGGATTGGGATTTAACCACCAATGAGATCTACTTCTCCCCCCGCTGGAAAGAGATGCTTGGCTATAGCGACCAGGAACTCGACAACACCTTCGAGATGTGGGAAGCGGCGATTTTTGAAGAAGACCGTATCGCCGCCCGGCAACTGATCGAAGACTATAACAGCGGCAAAGTAGACCAATTTAAAGCGGTGCAACGGTTCCGCCACAAAGATGGCTCGACGGTTTTCGTTCTGTCCCGCGCCATTCACCTCAAGGATGCCGATGGCCAGGTGGTGCGCATGGTGGGCAGCCATCTCGACATAACCGACAACAAACGCCAGGAACTAGCTCTACAGCAGAGCGAAGCTCGTTATCGCAATATCATCGAAACGACTCTGGAAGGGGTCTGGATGCTGGATGCAGAAGGTAAAACCACCTTTGTGAACCAGCGTATGGCGGAGATGTTGGGCTACGACATTACGGCCATGCAGCACCAGTCTTTCTTAGATTTCATGACCCCTGACGATCAGGCCCAAGCTCAGGAATATTTCGCCCGCCGTCAGGAGGGAATCCAGGAACAGCATTCCTTCAAGTTTTGCCGTCAAGACGGTTCTGAACTGTGGACTCTGATTTCGGGAACGCCAACCTTTGATCACGACGGCACCTATCAAGGGGTGATTGGGCTATTAACAGATGTCACTGCCTTGATTGACACCCAGGAGGCCCTGAAACAGTCAGAACTGCAGCTCAGCGGCATTTTGAACAGCTCCCTCGATGGCATTATGGCCTTTCATTCCATTCGTGATGACCAGGGCCAGATTGTTGACTTTGAATGGACGTTGAGTAACCCCACGGCCTGTCAGGCCGTCAACAAACAACTGCACGAGTTAATCGGTCAGCGGCTGCTGGAAATTTTACCCGGCAACCGCACCGATGGATTATTTGACCTTTATGTTCAAGTGGTTGAAACAGGAGATCCCATCCAGCGGCAGTTTCATTACCCGCACGACGGCATTGACACCTGGTTTGAAAATATTGCTGTTCCTTTAGGGGATGGGTTTGCGGTAACATTTCGCGATATTTCTGCCGTTAAGCTCTCTGAGCAGGCTCTACAACAGGCCAACCAATCTCTCGAAGTAAATCTAAAAGACCTGCGCCAGCGCAACGACGAAATGCTGATGCTGAGCGAAACCAGCGACTTTTTGCAGGCCTGTCGCACCATTGATGAGGCCTGCGCGGTGATCTCGACCCTGGTGCAGCCTATGTTTCCAGACTGTTCGGGCAGCTTCCACATCACCTGTGCCTTCCGTAATCGGGTCGAAGCCGTGGCCCGCTGGGGAGGTTGTCTCCACTCCGCTGAAGATTTTCAACCCCACGATTGTTGGGCTATGCGGCGGGGCCGGTGGCACAGCATTACTCCCCACAAGCAAGGTCTGCGCTGCAACCACATTATGGCAGCACCGCCTGACCTCACCACCCTGTGCATCCCCATGATTGCCCAGGGGGAAACCCTGGGGATGTTCTACCTCAGTACCCAAAATTCTGAGGGGTTGAACCAGGCCAAACAGCGACTGGCCCGTACCGTAGCCGAGCAGGTGGGGCTGGCGATCGCCAACCTCAACCTGCGCGAAACGCTGCAAAGCCAGAGCATTCGCGATGGCCTCACGGAACTGTTTAACCGCCGCTATCTGGAAGAAGCCCTGCAATCTGAAATCGCCCGCGCCCAGCGGCATGATTACTCAACCGCTGTGGTGATGGTGGATGTTGACCACTTCAAGTCGTTTAACGACCAGCACGGGCACGATGCGGGGGATGTGGTCTTGAAGGCGATCGCCCAGGTGCTGAAGGATAACATCCGTGGGTCTGACATTGCCTGCCGCTATGGCGGCGAGGAACTGACCCTCGTACTCCCTGAAACCTCCCTGCTAGATGCCCTAGCCAAGGCCGAAGAAATTCGTCAGGCCATCCATCGCATCACCATGACCTACGGTGATCAAACCCTAGACAACCTCACCGCCTCCTTTGGGGTAGCCGTTTTTCCAGAGCACGGCACCACCGGGTCAGAGGTCATTCAGGCGGCGGATGCGGCTCTGTATCGGGCTAAAGGAGCAGGACGCAATCAAGTGGTGGCGGCGGAAGGGAAGCCTGAGGTGAGCCGATGAAAATTCCCGCCATTCCCATCAACGAGGCAGAACGTCTGGCTGCCCTGAAGTCCCTCAAAATTCTCGACACCGAGCCCGAAGAACGGTTTGACCTCATTACCCGCATCGCCCAGCAAGCGTTTCGAGTTCCCATCGCCCTGGTCAGCTTAATCGATGCCGAACGGCAGTGGTTTAAGTCCCGCCAGGGTCTCTGCGCTTGCGAGACCAGTCGCGACATCTCGTTTTGCGGCCATGCCATTCTGGAGGATACCCCCCTGATTGTGCCGAATGCGCTCCATGACCCCCGGTTTGAAGACAACCCGCTGGTCATGGCGGACCCGAACATTCGGTTTTACGCTGGCATGCCCTTAAAGATTCTCAACCACTATCGCGTGGGCACGCTGTGCCTGATTGATCGGGTGCCTCGCAACTTTAGCGTTAATGACAGACTGCTGATCCAAGACCTGGCCCAACTGGTGCAGCAGGAACTGGCCGCTGGCAAAACCTCACTTCTCGAAGAACTCCACCAGCGCAACCAGGAAATGCACCTGCTCAGCAGCCTGAGCGACTTTCTGCAGGCCTCCTTAAACCTGCCTGAGGCCTTTGAGGTGATTAGCCAGCTCATGGGTGACCTGTTTCCGGGCTGTTCGGGCGGGGTATTCACCATTTGCGCCTCCCGCAACCGGGTAGAGCTGGGAGCTAGCTGGGGACCGCATCAGCATTCAGCTACTGAGTTTCCCCCCCATACCTGCTGGTCCCTCCGTCGGGGCAGTTCCCATGCGATTAATGCCGAACGCATAGCGTTGCGGTGCGGTCATGTGCTCGATGACTCAACCATTGCAGCGACCCTCTGCATTCCCATGATTGCCCAGGGCGAAACCCTGGGGCTGGTCTTCCTCAGCACCACCGACCCGGATGCGCTGCCCCCATCTAAACAGCAGTTGGCCCACACCGTGGCCGAGCAGATCGCCCTGGCCATTGCCAACCTCACCCTGCGAGCAACGCTGCAAAAACAGCATTTTCGAGATCCCTGACTGGCTAGACAAGGACTCAAACTAGGGAAGTTGCGATTCGGCAGAGTACTTCAAGGCGTAGTACTTCAAGGCATAGTACTTCAAGGCATAACTTTGTCCAGCGCAGCGCTGAACAATTACCACTCAGCTGCGTCAGGGCCTCCTCTGGGTATAGGGGCGGGGCAAACCAGATCGGCTAGTTGCGCGAGCAAGCAACTACTCAACGCCTTGGACTGTCCGTCACCAAACGGCTGGCAGAATGCCTACGGTCGCTCCCACCAGCCACAGTGCCTCGCCGTCAGGGAAGAACACTGCGGGGACAACGACGCCGTCAGCACCACCAGGGGCACGTAGCCCCAGGGCTCGCACCAGGGCTCGCACCAGGGGCGGCGACAGCTGAATGCACCCGCTAAAGGCCGGCAGTAGCGAATTGCGAAGGTTACCAGGGCCATGGAAGCGACAAGAAGCCAGTCATCCATAGAAAGCTCCAGGGTTGGTGATTGCGGTCAGCAAATAGGTTAGCGTCAACCACTCACCTCTCCATTTGAGAACTGAGACCGCCACGTCTCGCCGCTGACCCACAGGTCATCGTGCCGGCTTTGTAAAGTTTTACTGCACTTTTGCTGATTTAAATCTACGCTCTAAATTCAGGCGTAGTAGGGATGAGAACCTTAACCAGCTGGTTACTTGACCGAGTCAGGTGCCAAGCCTAGGAGTTTTTACATCATGCCCCCTTCCGATTCCACAGCCCCCGCTGCTGACTTTTTATTTGTCGAAGTGGATGATGCTGGAGAGCAGACCAACGGGGCTATCCCCATTGTTTCTGACCTAGTCCAACCACTAACGACCATCTCTGGAGCGCTTGATGGAGATGCCGATCTCTTTCAAATCTTTATTTCGGGCGATCAGCCCTTTTCAGCGACAACGCTGAGTCCAGCCACGCTGCTCGACCTACCAATCGACAATACCCTGGGGATTCCTACTGGCCTGCTGGCGGATCCTCAGCTGTTTTTGTTCGATGCCATGGGCAACGGTGTCTTTGGCAACGACGATCTATTTGGCTCAACCCAATCCACCTTGCCGTCGATGGCGAACTCGCTCGATCCAGGCATCTATTTTCTAGCGATTTCTGGCTTTGGTTACAACCCCTTCAGCACTGGCGGAAACATCTTTGCCGATGCTTCTTTGGACGGCATTTTGCTGCCTACCGAGCTGGGTGGCAATCGCCCCTTGGCTGGGTTTGCTGGAGAGAGCCTGAGCAGCGGCAATTACACCATTGCCCTCACTGGCGCTCAGACTATTCCGCCGATTGCCCCACCGAGGGCTGTGGATCTGCTGGGGTTGACTGACGATAACCAGCTGGTGTCTTTTTCTACCGGCAACCCGATCGAGACGACGGCACTAGCTGTGAGCGGCATTGAGGGCAGTCTCATCGGTATCGATGTGCGTCCAGCCGACGGATTGATTTATGGTCTGACCACCGCTAACCAGCTTTATACCCTGACGCTCAATAGCGACGGTGCTGTGGCAACGCTGGTGAGTAAGCTGTCTCAGCCGTTTGAAGGTGGAGCCGTGTCGGGCTTTGACTTTAACCCGGTGGCTGATCGCCTGCGCTTGGTGGGCGAGAACGATCAAAATTTCCGTATCAATGTTGATACTGGAGAGGTGATTGTCGACGGCGACCTTACCTTTGCCACCGATGATTTCAATGCGGGGGTAAACCCCAGCGTTACTGGGGCTGCCTATACCAACTCATTTGCGGGCACCACCGCGACGCAGCTGTTCAACTTAGACAGTTTGCTAGATAGCCTGCTGCTGCAAAACCCTCCTAATGACGGTGGCTTGCAAACGGTGGGTGCGCTGGGCTTTGATCTCGACACCCTGGGTGGGTTTGAGATTGTGGCGTCTTCGACTGAGGACAACGCCGCCTTTGTGGTTTCTAACGCAACGCTGTACTCCCTCAACCTCGAATCTGGAGTTGCGACCAATCTGGGTGAGATCGGCACCGACAGCACGATTAACTTCCAGGGATTGACGGCTGCGCCCCCAGTGGCTGCCCCCGACCCACTGCCTGAGCTGTTTGATCTGACGGGCTTTGACAATAACGTGGCGGTCAACGTCATCCAGCAGCTCTCTCGTGAGGCGGCGTTTAATAACGTGCTGGCCTTTTACGAGACCGATGCCCTGGGGCGGGTAGATGGCTTGCTGCCTGGGGAGGCTGGCTATGAGGCGGCTGTCGCCACCAATCTGCTCGATGACATTGCCTTGATGGTCAACAACAATCAGATTATCGATGTGACGCTGGATCTGCTCGGCGGCACTTACTACGCGCCCGCGCTGCTGATTGATGGCAACATCAACAACCTAGCAACAGTTGGCGATGCCGCCCTCGGTCAAGCGCGGATCCAGCGCGAGGGAAATACTTGGCGCTTCGAAGACGCTAACGACTTTGACCTTAATGACTTAATCGTGACGCTCACTCCTGAGGTCAGCGCGATCGCATAGCACTCGACGGCGTTAACACACGAATTGATACCGTGCTGACCTAGCTGCCCTAAGCGATCGCACTGTCGGTTTCGTTATCCCGTTGACGAGTCTTGGGGCTAAGCCGATTAGCTATCAAGACTTCAGTACCGTAGTTCCCAACCAAAATTTAAGGGTCATATCTACTATGAAGATCACGAAACAGACCTTCAAAAAGTCTCTGCTTGCTGCTGGATTACTGCTTGGGCTGGCGGCCACCGTTGGTGTTGGCGCTGTATTTGTTAATGCCTCTGACCACGATGACGGCGAGTCAGAAATCAAAGGGCGCAACCTCAACCTGACCGATTTGTATGTGTTTAGAGAAAGCGATCAAAACCCCAGCGCTTCGCCCGACGATCTAGTGCTGATTATGAATACCAACCCCCGCTCTGTGGCAGGGCAGCAGTACTATTTCAGCACCCGGGCGCAGTATAAGTTTAATATTGCCCGCGTTACCGACAATGACGCCACCCCGGATGGGCTATCTGATATTGCCCTGGTGTTTGAATTTGGTGCGCCAGACGGCAACAATCGGCAAGACTACACGTTGACGATCACCAAAGACGGCAGCAGCGAGGTGCTCACAGGTCAGACAACGGCACTACGAGAGGCCCCCATTCTCAACGTAGGCACTGTAGATGGCTCAAATGTTCAGGTATTCGCAGGGCTGCGCGAAGATCCGTTCTTTTTTGATGTAGAGCAGTTCTTTCGGGTACGGGCGGGAGCGCTGGGTAAGGGGCCTGCGGTTGGGTTTCGTGAACCCGATCAGGCCATCGATTTTGCCAAAGGCTACAACGTCAATGCGATTGCTGTACAGTTGCCCGTTGACCTGTTGCAGGGTACAGAAGGCGCCACCACCTTTGACGTGTGGCTGACGGTGACAGTCCCAGGAAGCAAAAAGTTTAACCAGGTCGAGCGCCTAGCCCGTCCTGCGGTGAACGAGGGTTTGGTGGTCACTAACGACTTCTTAAACACCCTAAACAGCGTCGACCCCGCCTTTGAGGCGGCGGCTTTGGCTGGTCGAGAACCGGCGGCCAGTGCGGCAACCCCCATCGTCGGAGAAGTGAAACAAACGCTACTGGCGCTTGGTAATAGCGATGCTAGGGCCGATGCCTTAATCCAGGCGTTTTTGCCCGACGTCATGCGCATTGATACAACTGGGCCTAGCGGTTACGCCAATGCTCTAAATGCTAAGGGCAGCCCGATTCGGGGGCGACTACTGCTAGATGACGTGGTCGATATTACCCTTGCCGTGTTGACCGAGGGTGCGATCGCAACCGACAACGTGTCCTACTTTGGCACACCTGGAAACCCAGCCCAGGGTCATAATCCACTGGTGCCAGCTTTCCCCTACCTGGCCCCGGCCAACTAGCCCTGGATTAGGAGATAGGCCGCCCCGGTTAACACGGGTTGCTGTTAACTGGGGCGACCCGTAGGCCGAGTCGAGAACGTTTGGGACGCACAAAAATTGCCATGGTGAGCTTCAAAGTAGTGACGCCCCGATCGGGGCGAGCGTATATCGCTGGGTTTCTGGGCCTGGGGTTGCTGTCGCTCGGCGTGCTCCCACTGGGCCAGTCAGCCTGGCCCCAGAGAGACTATAAGTACGCGTTTTCAGCCTCCCTAGAGCGCCAGAGTGAGCGCACCCTAGAGCAGTCGATTTCCTTTTACCAGGGTCGGATTCAGCAAAACCCAACCGATGGCCTCGACCAGGCGGCGCTGGCCAATCTCTACATTCAGATGGCCCGCGCCACTCGCCTTGAGAGCTGGTACCTTCTGGCCGAAAAATCGGCTCAGCAGTCGCTGGCAAATTTGCCCTACAGCAACGATGGGGCGGTATTGGCACTAGCCCAAATTGCCGAGGCCCAACACGACTTTACAACGGCGATTCAGCTGGCAGAAAGCATAGCCAATCCGGATGCTTTGGGCCTCGTGGTCACGGCCAAGCTGGCGCTGGGGGAGGTAGAAGCCGCCGTTGACCTAGCTGATGCCCTCGTCGAGCAGTATCCGTCGCTGGGGAGCTTGACGCTGAGAGGGCTGGCTTATACGGCCCAGGGCAAGGATGATCAGGCCCTGGCAGATTTTCAGCGGGCGATTGCCGCCGAAGAACCCGGCAACCCGGCTGGCTCGGCGCAGACCCGCGTATTTCTGGGCCGGTTCTTCGCTCAGCGGGGCGACCACGACATAGCCCAAGTCCTCTATCGGGAGGCGCTGCACATTGCCCCTGGCTACCCATTAGCACATCTCCAGCTGGCCGAGTTGGCCACGGTCCAAGCACAGTACCGCAGCGCCAGATACCACTATCGCGAAGTCGGCGGGCCAACCGCGCTCCACGGCCTAGCTCGCATTCAGGCTCTCCAAGGGCGGGCGGCTAGCGACGCCTGGGCCGCGGCTGAAACCGAGCTGCGGCGCAATGTCGAGGGCAATTCTTTAGGGCACCGGCGAGATCTGGCCCATCTGCTGTTAGAACGGGGTGCCCCCGACGATGTGCAAGAGGCCTTGGCGCTGATGAAAACTGAGGCTGCCCAGCGCCGCGATGCCAAAACCCTCGATTTATTGGCTTGGGCGCTGGTGGAAGCAGGCCAGCTGCCCGCGGCGCAGCAGGCCATTGGTGAGGCCCTAGAGCAGGGGGTACGCAACGCAGGAATAGCCTATCGAGCGGGGGAGATCAAAGCGGCGTTGAATCAACCCGAGCAAGCAGAGCAGTATTTCCGCCTAGCCAACGAGATTGACCCCACGTTTACCCCCCAGACTCGGCAACGGCTAGGACTGACCACCCAGGATTAGAGGTTGTTATGCAGACCCGAACTTTACGCCAGTACAGTGTTTTAGGTTTATTAGCCGCCGTTAGTTATCTCATTCTAGGGCTGGCGATCGTTCCCCCAGCCGCCGCCCACTGGGGCGATCTGGCGACCGCTGAAATTGTGGTGGAGGGGGCGGAGACCCGCATTGCTCTGACCTACCCCACCGGGTTGACCGCCTTTGCCGACGATGACGGCAGCGGACGGCTCTCCACTGACGAGCTGATGCGGCATCGGGAGGCGCTAACGCAGCAGATGGAACCTGCGATCGCCCTCAGAGACAGCCGTAATCAATCGCCCCGGCTGACCCTCCAACCCGTTGTAGACACGGCCTCCCCCAACGCGAGAATTGCCCCCACGAGCCACACCACGCTGCAACTGCTATACACCTGGGCTGAGCCGCCGTTGGGGCTGGCGATCGCCTACACCTTTTTCCCGGCCGACGCACCCGAGGCCAGCTGTCTGGCCACTATTGCCCAAGACGGGCAGGTCACCAATCATGTCTTTACCCCCAAAGCTCCCACCTTCACTGTGAAGTCAGCCAGTTCAGCTGCGTTAGGCAGCAGGGCATGGTTTGTTACGCTGCTGGGTGCCTTTTTTTGGGGGGCAGCGCACTCGCTCTCGCCGGGGCATGGCAAAACTCTGGTGGGAGCTTACCTGGTGGGTGAACGGGCCACCTCCCGCCACGCCCTGTTTTTGGCGTTGATGACCACCGTGACCCACACCCTCGGCGTCTTTGCCCTGGGGCTGATCACTCTGGCAGCGGCCCGCTACGTACTGCCCGAGCAAATTTATCCCTGGCTGGGCCTGGTCTCAGGAGGCATGATTGTCTGCATTGGTGCCAACCTGTTTACCCAGCGGCGGCGTTCTAGCCATCCTCGCGTCCCGACTCACTCGCCTGGCGAATCGTCCCACGCCCATACTCACAGCACCCATGCCTTTGGCGAACTGGCCCATGCCCGTGCCCACGGGCATTCTGCCCACACGCCCCACGAGCACCATCATGTCCACGGCCATCATGGCCATACACCCGCACACGCCCATCACCACCACCACGGCAGGCCTTCCCACAGCCATTTGCCTATGACACCTGACGGTACCGCTGTGACCTGGCGCAGTCTGCTGATGCTTGGCCTGTCGGCGGGGTTGGTACCCTGCCCTGCGGCGTTGGTGCTGCTGTTGGGGGCGATTGCTTTTGGTAATCCAATCTCAGGGTTGCTGCTGGTTGTGGCCTTTAGCCTGGGGTTGGCCACCGTTTTAGCGGGTTTGGGCCTGCTGCTGGTTTCGGCTAAACGGGTGTTTAAGCAAGTGCCTATGCCTCGCCTCCATGCCCTCCAGTGGCTGCCGCTGGCCAGCGCGGTGGGCATTACCGTCATCGGCCTCGGCATTTCGACCCGATCGATCTTGCAGCTGATTTGATGCCAACTAACGACTACCTTGACCCCATTGCTTACAGGATGCACACTATGCCGACCCTCTTTCGCTGGACAATGGCTCTGCCCCTGACGATCGCCTTCGTCTCGCCCGCTCTAGCTGATCCGGCCTCCTCGCTGCGCCGGGCTGAACCTATCGTGTCTCACTTTTGCTATATGGTCACCACCGATGGCCAGGTGCGTGACCTATCATCGCTCTGCGGTAGCTCTGCGGATGCGGCTCCTCAACAAACGGTTCAAGTTGCCGAGCCCTGTTATTTCTTAGACAGTGATGGCAAGCCTTGCCCAGCTACGGGTAGGGCCGCCTTTAGCCGGTAGCCGGTTGGTTTTCGGAGTAGGTAGCACACAGTTTTGTTGAGGTTAAATCATGACAACAGCAGGTTCGGTATGGCAGCAGCTTAGACACAAAAAACTCGATTTAGACCAGGCACTGGCGCTGCTGATCAATGGGCAGGGGCAGGTTAATTTGGCGCTGCTCGATCGCGAAGTCAGCGACCGCTTTTTTCGAGCCTATCAAGATTACTCATCGCTACCGCCCGTCATGCCGCTGCTGCTGTGGCGCAACCGCTACTACCTGGGCAGCCCGTCGCCGCTGTCGCCCGAGCAAATCGAGCAGTTGAGCGATCGCACCTCGACCGAAATCTGCATCGTTGACATCAGCGTCAAAAGCTATCACGCCTGGTTTCGCCTCCAAAAGCTCGATACTAACAAGATCGACGCTGAGCAGGTGATCAACCCCCTCACCGGGGAGATGGAATCGGAGGATATTGGCGAGATCACCGAGCTGTTTCTGTCCAAAGCGGTCGATCAAATCAGCCGCATCAAAACCATTATTTCTGGGGCTCTGCGCAACCGAGCCAGTGACATTCACCTCGAACCCATCCGCGAAGGGTTGCTGGTGCGCTACCGCATCGACGGCATCTTACACGACATCACCACCCTGCCCTCCGACATCAGCCGTCGGGTGATCGTAGCCCTCAAGGTGATGTGCAAGATGAACATTGCCGAAAGCCGCGTTCCGCAAGATGCTCGCATTGGCGATCGCTACTCCAAAAACTCAGATCTCGATGTCGAGCTGGATATGCGGGTGAGCACCCTGCCCTGCATCAACGGCGAAAAGGCCGTCATTCGCCTGCTGCCCCAGGAAAATCCGTTTACCAACATCCAAGAGCTGGGCTTTACCCCCCCGGCCCTCGAAATCTATGAAAATTGGCTGCGCCAACCCCAGGGCATGATCATCTTCACCGGGCCAACCGGCTCAGGCAAAACTAGCACCCTCTACACTAGCCTGCAGCGGGTGGCCACTGAGCGGGTCAACGTGGTGACGGTGGAAGACCCGGTCGAATACATTCTGCCCCGCATTACCCAAACCCAGGTGCATGAGGCGGCGGGCATGACCTTTGCGGCGGGCATGCGCGCCATTCTGCGCCAAGACCCCGACATTATTATGGTGGGAGAAGTGCGCGATCACGAAACTGCTGAGACCGCTGTGCGAGCAGCCCTCACTGGCCACCTGGTGTTGACCACCCTGCACACCAATGACGCGGTCAGCGCCATTCCCCGCCTCAAAGACATTGGCCCGGACCCCAGCCTGATCAGCGATGCCTTGCTGGGCATCGTGGCTCAGCGCTTAGTGCGCAAGGTCTGCCCCCACTGCGCCGTGGCCCACGAGCCCAGCGTTCAAGACCTCAAAGTGCTGGGTATTTCCTACGATCAGGCCCATGCCAACCAGTGGCGGATTGGAAAAGGCTGTCT
The DNA here is from genome assembly GCA_035466075.1 of Nodosilinea sp. Taxonomy (GTDB): domain Bacteria; phylum Cyanobacteriota; class Cyanobacteriia; order Phormidesmidales; family Phormidesmidaceae; genus Nodosilinea. Next base: position 14,329 of record DATIVG010000276.1, read on the forward strand.
GAAATGTTTTGATTCTGGCTACTCCGGGCGGGAAGCCGTGGTTGAGCTATTGAATGTGGACGATACCGTTCGCCAGATTATCTACGAAGGCACCCTGACCCAGCTCCACCGCTACCTCCACAAATGCGGCTTAGAATCCTTTCGCAAAGCGGCGATCGCCAAAGTGACCACTGGCCTTACCACCATGTCAGAGATTCTGCGGGTGCTGCCCTACAGCGCCTTCAACCAGCGCCACCACCTGCAAGAGGGAGCGTCCCTTAAAGCAAATTTGAGAAAGCCCAGTCTACACAGCGCTAGTTGAGGGCGGTGTCTAGCACTTTACTCTTGGCGGCAAGATAGCCGCCTGGTGCCGAGCCAGTAGCCGCTGATGATGACTGAGCTCTCAGTCATCGTTTGGATAGGTCATGGTCGTTTATCAAGATGGCTGCATCTCAGTGGTAAGTGCCGACCAGTAACGCTACGTCTCCCTCGTGCTCAACACCCTGGTGCTCGATAGCGCCTCCGGTCAACCCATCCCGGCTGTGAGGCAAGATTGGGAGCCTCATTGATTCGGCAAAACTCGCCCCTCTGCATCGCAATAGGAGCAAGGGCAAGCGTTGCCCCATGCCCTTGAGATTACTCAATACATTTACAAAATAAATGCATTGAAGTTTAGCTATACAAAAAACTGATGCAACAGTTTTGAGATTGACATTTTACAAAACTTGTCCTGTGAGTAACCATTGAGTCATTCAGATTGTAATCTTGATGAGGATAGAGATAACTCATGGTTGCTCTCACGGAATTACGCCCGGGAACCCTGGGTCAGGGTCGGCTGAGTGTTCATGTGGCGGATATTGCCGCTGATTCGACAGTGCTGCGCTGCCTCGATTGGGATCGCGATCGCTTCGACATCGAATTTGAGCTGCAAAACGGCACCACCTACAACTCGTTTCTGATTCAGGGGGAGAAAACGGCGCTGATCGATACCTCCCACGGCAAGTTTAGAGACCTGTATCTGGAGACACTGCAAACACAGGTTGACCTGGCCCAGATCGATTACCTAATCGTTAACCACACCGAGCCCGACCACAGCGGGCTGATTGGCGATCTGCTGGCCCTGGCCCCTCGCGTTACCGTGGTGGCCTCTAAGGTCGCGATTCAATTTTTGCAGAACCAGCTACATCGCCCCTTTGCGTTTCAGATGGTGAAAAGCGGCGATCGCCTCGATCTGGGCCAGGGCCACGACCTGCACTTTGTCTCGGCCCCCAACTTGCACTGGCCCGACACCATGCTCACCTACGACAGCGGTACCCAGGTGCTGTATACCTGCGATGTGTTTGGTCTGCACTACTGCGACGACACCCTCTACGATGAGACACTCGCCCTGCTGGAGGCCGACTTTCAGCTCTACTACGACTGTCTCATGGGGCCGAATGCGCGATCGGTGCTGGCCGCGCTCAAACGCATTGAGCCATTGGTAATCAACCAGATTGCTACCGGGCATGGCCCCCTACTCCGCCATCATTTAGACGACTGGCGAGAACGCTACCGCACCTGGAGCAGCGCCCAGGCTCAGGCCGAGCCCTTTGTGGCGATCTTCTATGCCGGAGACTATGGTTTTAGCGATCGCATTGTCCAGAGTTTGGGCCAGGGCCTGCTTAAAACCGGCACCGCTGTAGAGCTGGTGGACTTGCTCGACACCGATGGTCATAGGGTGCGAGAAACGGTGATCAGCGCCGCTGGGCTGGTCGTGGGGATGCCGCCCCAGGCAGACACCACCACCCTCAACCCCATGCTCAGCACTGTTTTGGCCACTGCCAACCCGAAGCAGGCCATTGGCCTGTTTGAAACCGGCGGTGGCCAAGACGAACCCATCTTTCCCCTGCGCAACCGCTTTCAAGAGCTGGGTTTGAAAGTCGCCTTCGAGCCGATTTTGATTAAAGCTGTCCCCACTGAGGCCACAGATAAGGCGTGTGAAGAGGCGGGCACCGATCTGGGCCAGTGGGTGAACCGCAATGGCCCCCTGAAGCCAAGTCAACCTCTCGATTCTGGACTTGATCGGGCCCTGGGTCGCCTCAGCACCGGGCTCTATATAGTAACGGCACAAAAAGGTGATGTCAGCAGCGCCATGCTGGCGTCCTGGGTGATTCAGGCTAGCTTTCAGCCCCTCGGCCTAGCCATTGCGGTGGCGAAGGATCGGGCCATTGAGTCATTGCTGCACCACGGCGATCGCATTGTGCTCAATGTCCTCGAAGAGGGTAACGAACAGCGACTGATGAAGCACTTTCTAAGGCGGTTTCCCCCCGGCAGCGATCGCTTTGACGGTGTTGCGACCTACGTGGCCCAGAACGGTGCCCTCATTTTGGCTGAGTCTTTAGCCTATCTGGAATGCACCGTCACCCATCGGCTTGAGGCAGGCGATCACTGGATTATTTACTGCACCAGCGAAGCTGGACGGGTCGCTAAACCCGACGGGGTGACGGCGATACACCATCGCAAAGCCAGCAACCACTACTAACCTCACCATCCCACCCCCTACGAGGCAATTCCTATGCAAACTCACCCCTCTTCCTCCCGCTGGGTCATTTGGCTAAACGGCACGTACGTGGTGCGTCTGCTGGAGCTAGTTCAAGACCTGATTGTGATTTCGCTCTGCATTGGGCTGTTCAGCTTCATGGTGATGCAGCTGCGGGAGATGTTTCTCTCGCTACTGCCGCCGCTCAATTTTCCTGAAGTGACCGCCGACATTCTCTTTTTGCTGATCTTGGTGGAGCTGTTTCGGCTGCTGATCATCTATTTGCAGGAGCATCGGGTTTCGATTGGGGTGGCGGTCGAGGTGTCGATCGTGTCGGTGCTGCGGGAAATCATTGTGCGCGGCGTGCTCGATACCCCCTGGACCCAGGTGCTGGCCAGTTGCTCATTCTTAGTGGTGCTGGGGGGGTTGCTGGTGGTGCGGGCCTGGATTCCACCCACCTTCGACGGTATTGACCCAGAACAAGAAGTGTCGCGCCGCCACCGCCTGCGCTTTGCCCACGATATTGCCGAGATGGGGACGGTTAAGCCGCCGCTTGACTGATCGGCCTCTCTGTTCCAGCCAATGCCACATCCACCGTTGGACAACAACTCCTACCTGGGCTTTTTCTATGACCCTAACTACCTCTTCAACCTCTCTTCCCATCACCTTTCGGCCTCGCGATGTGCAGGTTGCGACCATTGGCTCCCAGTCGCTGGTGCTGCGATCGCGCACCTGGGAGCGGCTCAAGTTTGAGGTGGAATATAGCCGCCAGCGGGGCACCACCGCCAATGCCTACCTGATTCAGGCCGATAAAATCGCTCTGCTCGACCCCCCGGGCGAATCCTTTACCGACCTCTTTTTGACGGAACTACAGCACCAGGTGAATCTGGCGCAGATCGATTACATCATCACCAGTCACGTCAACGCCAACCGACTGGCGACTCTGACTCGGCTCCTAGACCTGGCCCCCCAGGCCCAGATGATCGGTTCGAGAGCAGGGGCCAACACCCTCAAAATTGCTCTGGGCGATCGCGCCCACCGGGTAAAGCCGGTGCGCTCTGGAGACACCCTGGATCTGGGCCAGGGCCATGTGCTGGATTTTGTGGGCGTACCCACGCCCCGCTGGCCCGACGGGCTGTGCACCTACGACCCCGCCAGCCAGATTCTCTATAGCGATAAGTTGTTTGGGGCTCACCGCTGTGACGATACCCTATGGGATGAGCAGTGGCGGCAACTGGAGGGCGATCGCCGCTACTACTTCGACTGCCTGCACAGCCTTCAGGCCAAACAGGTGGAAACTGCCCTAGATCTGATTGAACCTTTGCCCCTTAAAGCCCTGGCCCCTGGCCACGGCCCCCTGGTGCGCTACAGCCTCAGCCGGTTTCAGCAAGACTATCGCCAGTGGTGCCAGCAGCAGGCCCAGCGCTCCCTGCGGGTGGCGTTGCTCTATGCGTCGGCCTACGGCAATACGGCGCGGATGGCCGATGCGATCGGCCAAGCTCTCAACGCCGCCCAAATTGCCGTAGAGGCGATTAACTGTGAGCGGATCGATCCCCAGGCCTTAACCGATACCCTGAGCCAATGCGACGGCTTTATTATTGGCTCTCCCACCCTGGGGGGCCATGCCCCGGTGCAAATTCAAACCGCCCTGGGCTCAATTTTGGCCAATGTTCCTAAAACCAAGCTGGTAGGGGTGTTCGGCTCCTACGGCTGGAGCGGCGAAGCGATCGATCTGCTAGAGCAAAAGTTAAAAGATGCCAACTACTCCTTTGGGTTTGAGCCGCTGCGAGTGCGCTTTAGCCCCGATGACAACGCCTTGGCCGCCTGTGCTGCTGCCGCCACCCAATTTGCCCAAGCCCTGACTAAACGACAGAAGCAGCAAGGGGCTCGACCAGCCCTCGCCAACGCTCAAACTGACCGCACGGCCCAGGCAATGGGGCACATTATCGGTTCTCTCTGCGTTGTCACTATCCAGAAAGAGGGCCGTCACGCGGGGCTACTCACCGCTGGCGTGGCCCAGGCCAGCTTTAGCCCTCCCGGTCTAATGCTGACTCTGCCTGGGGAGGCCCCTGAAACCAGCCAGTTCCGCCCCGGCAGCGGCTTCGTGCTGAATATTCTCAAGGAGGGGCGGGCGGTGCGCCGCCATTTCTCGGCCCAGGGTTACTCTACCGCCGCCTTTGACCACCTGCCCTTTGAGGCCGCCCCCAACGGCTGCGCCATTCTCACCGATGCCCTGGCCTACGTGGAATGCACCGTTGTCGAACGGTCCCCCGTGGGCGACCAGGTGCTGATCTACGCCACGGTGCAGCGGGGTGACCTGTTTGACAGCAGCGGCATGCCTGCTATTCAGCACCGCCCAGCGGCCCATTGCTCCTGAATAACCCCTAATTTCCCTAACCCTGACCTTTCCTATGAATAGACTCCACCACACGACCCAAGAAGGCTGGGCGGTTCATGTCTACGACTGCAATCGTCGCCTGCTCTACACCCTCGAACCCTCCCACGGCTGGATGTTTATGGCTGGCCTTGCCCTCGGCCTTACCCTGGGCATCATCGGCTATAACCTGCCCCGCAGTCCTACCACGGCGGCCCCCTTAGCTCCCAACCCCGACATCGTGGCACCGCTGCAAATCGATTGATCTCGCACGGGCCGCCCCAGATTGGCGCACCCGCCGTGGTGGATTTCCCATCTAAGCAAGGGCGGCGGCTCTGCGGCACAGTGAAACTATTGGAGCATTGATCCAATGCGGCGGCGTCTTTTTCCACCTCCTCTGCCGAGCAGTAAACGGTAAGAAAACCTGATGGCAGATAACAAAAAGCTATATAGAATGCCTATTGCTATTTGTCGAAATTATCAATAGGCTGAAAACAGTTCACTACACCCCAGGAGATCATCCACGATGAGTTTGACCACCACCCTATCAAGCCCCAGCACTGGGTTCCAGCGCACCCTGGCATCCCGTTTGCAAATTGCCCTTGAGCATGCTCGTCGGCTGACCGCTCTCTACGGTGCAGACAATATCGACGTTGCGATCGCCTGGGAAACCGTCGAAGAACTCTCAACGGCCCACCGTCGTCAAGCCGTGCAACCTTCGGCCTTTGATCGCTACTGCGAGGCCCACCCCGATGCCCCGGAGTGCCGCATCTACGAAGACTAATTACAGTCTTCGCTGCACACGTTGCGCCTCACACCATCTCACACAGCACAGGCGGGAACTCCGGTTCCCGCTTTTTTTCGCGCAAAAATCAGATGTGTACGCCACTTTGAATACTAGTTCTGCAAGGGCAACCCCCTCAGCAAAACTCTTGGGGAGCAGCGCAATTCATATTAATCCGGGATATACACATACCCGGAAATATAAGCAAAAACTATAAATTGAATTTGATATTGCGTTTCAAATCCATGCCGAGGAAGCGTAAAAACCCAGGACTTTGCAGATAGACTTAAGTGCATGGGCATCAAGGTCTTGATAGATATCAATCTATGCAAGGTGTTGCTGTTCCTTATCACCTGCTGGCTCTATTTAGAGCGCGGCTATCTCTAAACACCCTGCCGGCAGGGTCTCCCGTAACACCTGTGCTGTAGGGGTGAAGCGCTTCACCCTTACTTCCTTCAACGCTTTGAAAGCTCATCTATCCCATTCATTACCCCCTCTTTAGAGGAGGCGGAAGGAGGTTTTAATGGATTTCTTGTCCGAGTTCTTAACGAAATTCGGGGCGCAGTTGCAGTCCCCAACCCTTGGCTTTTTGATCGGCGGTATCGTCATTGCCGCCCTCGGTAGCGAACTGGCCATTCCCGATGCGATCTATAAGTTCATCGTCTTCATGCTGCTGATCAAAGTCGGCCTGACCGGCGGCATGGCCATTCGCAATGCCAACCTGACGGAGATGCTGCTGCCTGCGCTGTTCGCCGTGGTAACGGGGATCGTGATTGTGCTCGTGGCGCGCTACACCTTGGCCAAGCTGCCAGGCATTAGAACCGTGGATGCTCTGGCGACCGGGGGCTTATTTGGTGCGGTGAGCGGTTCGACCATGGTGGCCGGCATCACGGTGCTGGAGGGGCAGGGCATGGAATACGAGGCCTGGGCCGGTGCGCTCTATCCCTTCATGGACATCCCGGCGCTGGTGACGGCGATCGTGGTGGCCAGCATTTACACCAACAACCAGAAACGCGAAAAGTATCGCAAAAATGAGAAGTACATCGGCAAGGAGGATTATCTCGGCCTGCAGCCGGTTGCCGCAGGCGGGACTCCCATCGACCAGCCTGTTCCCGTCGGTGGTTATCCCACCAGCGATGCGCGCAGTTCCACAGGCGGATACCCCGGCGAGGGGGGTGGTGGCGCCGGTGGCTACTCCAGCGGGTCGAGCGGTGCCCCCAGCAGCCGGGTCAAGATCTGGCCCATTGTGAGAGAAAGCATCCAGGGCTCTGCCCTATCGGCCCTGTTGCTCGGTCTTGCCCTGGGCATTCTCACCCGGCCAGAGAGTGTCTACGAGAGCTTCTACGACCCTCTCTTTCGCGGTCTGCTGTCG
>DATIVG010000277.1:0-11948 GCA_035466075.1 Nodosilinea sp.
CCCTTTCACTTTCATGGCGACTTCCAGGCCATACCGCCAGACTTTTCGGGTGCGATAGGCACTCGGAGAATTGCGTAGCGCCAGATAGACCCTGGCTAAGTCCCACACCACAACACTTTGGCGTAGCGCCACTCACCATCAGTGAACCACCGGATATAAGAGCACGCTTGCGCCCACTGCCAGGCCTGCTGGGTTCCCCGCTGAAACAGCAGTTCATCTTTGTGCCCAGCCATCGCTGACACCCAGTAATGGCTCTGGCGTTCAATAAAGTGGATCGTCCACCCCTCGGAGCTAGCGGGGGGGAAGGTTCTTGCCCACGCGAGTGTAGACTTCATCACCTTCCAGCGTCACGTCTCGGTCGGCTGGGGCTGAAGGAGACCAAGCGTCAGCTTGATGGGCTAACCGCTCTTCCCAGCGCAAAATGGTGGAGTGCGATGCCCCAAACAGGCGACCTGTCGCTCGTACTCCCAGCCCTTCGCTGCGGCCATTGAGGGCGGTCGCGACCACTGAACTGGGGGTTCGCAGGCGAGCCATCGGGGTACCGGTTCGGTCGTTGAAGCACTTGCTACACCCTCTACACCGATAGCGCTGAAGCACGGTGCCATCTGAGAGCGACTCTCGCCCATTTTTCACGACTTGCTGGCTCTGGCAGTGGGGACAATCCATGAGACTGGAGTAGTTGCACTACAATCATTTTACTCATCACCGTCTAACAGACCAGTGCCCTGAGACCCTGGATGGTATTTTCGCAATGCGGTTGTCGCCCCCAGGCTGGGCACGAAAAGGGCAAAGCAGGTCAGCCTGATCAGCGGTACTTTGATTCTGTTTGTCATTTGCTATTTTTGGATTCCGACCCTGGGCATTGACTCCGTTGGGGGGCTGTGGGCCGTGGGTCTCTTCCTCGCTACGTTTATGGGACTGTTTGAGGTCGTACTGGGCCGCTAGCTCATGAAGCTGCGGTGGAAAATGGTGCTGCGGGAGTTTGATCTCAGGCAGGGCAACTATTTGCTAGTGGGTCTACTGATTTCGAGCGGGATTCCCCTGATGGTGATGAAACTGCGGGCGTGATGAAGCGGTGGAGACCTTATGGGTCGATAGTTTTACCCAGGGGTTCTGAAGGTTTTACCCTCGCCGAGGGACAGTCTTGCCCAGGGGCAGTCGGTGGCTAAAAATCCACTACAATAAGTACCCATGTTCTGCTGGAGGGTGTTATGGATTTGTTTACTCCGGCTCCGACCCGCTGCCGCTTGGGCAAGGTGGTGAAGTCTAATTCCCACTGCGACTATGTGGTGCAGGTGGACGATGCCCAGGATGTCTGCTCGCCGCCATCCCCCGAAGACTGTGGCTTTGGCCAGTTTGTCAGTTTTGATGGCGATCGCCACTGGGCGGTGGGGCTAGTCTACAATTCTCAGCTATTCAATCCGCTCTTTTTCAACAGTGGCCCGCGGCTCTCTAGCGAGCCCGACCCCCTGTTTACCCCTGACCTGGTACAGGAGACCCGCACGCTGCTGGGCGTGGTGCTGGTGGGCAACATGGGCGAAAAAGACGGCAGCGTCTTTGGCAAGCAGGGGATTCCGCCGGTGGTGGTGCCTGCCAACACCTCGGTGTACAAGATGCCGCCGGAGCAAATTCATGCGTTTCACTGCAACCCAGAGGGGCAGACACAGTTTAGCTACTACAGCCACCTGCTGCGGTCGGGGGGTATGTTTGCGGCCCAGCTGGCCCAGCAGGTGCTGGCCGAACTGGTGGAGAGCGGTCTGTTTACCGGGGCCGACCAGAAGGCGCTGATGGTGCTGGGCAAAGAGCTGAGCTGGAAAAATACCCTGGGGGCGATTCGGTAGGTTACGGTAAGCGCCTCGGGAGCTGCGCCGTCGCTTAGCCCCCGGGGCGCTTCCCGTAGCTGGATGGCTAGAGGCCTAGAGCTGCGGACAGATCTGCGATCGCACCATTGACCTCAGCTTCCGTCGGCAGCAGGGTGGCCAGAGCACCCGTGCTGCTAAAGAGATTTGACCCCAGTGTGGCCAAATCTAGCCCCAGGGGCGGCATGGCCAGGGTTTCTAGCAAGTCCCCCAGGTTGTCGATAATCGCTGGCCCACCGGGAATCCCCTCGGGAATGGGCAGCTCCATGCCGCCCTCCCCGGGGTTGATCAGGTCGTCGGGGGCCTCGCCCACCATCGGGTTGGCCATGGCCACAAACCCCAGCAGATTGCCAGACCCAGCGCCCAGGGCACCCAGGCGGGTGGCCGCTCCAGTCTCCAGATCAATGGCGTAGATTGTGCTATCGGCCACCGCAAAGGCGGCGTTGTCCCCCTCGGCGGTGGAGAAAATATCGAAGCCGCCGACCACATCAAAGTCAACGCCCAGATCGCCCACCGTCACCAGGGTGCCGTCGTTGGGGGGGCTTTGCAGCAGCAGCTGGTCGAGCAGCGGATCGATGTTGTACAGCGCCGTGCTGGTGGTGCCCGCAAAGGAGTTGGTGTAGGCCGACGCCGTGAGGTTGGGGTTTACCCCAGCGTTGATATCGCTCGCCGCAAAGGCCAGGGTGCCGTCCTCAATCACCGCCCCAGTCTCCACGTTGATGCGGAAGTTTTGGTCGTTGTCGCCCACCAGGCGCAGGCGGTCGGCCACGGGGTTGAAGTCAAAGCCTGACACCACGCCGCCCGCAAAGGGCACCGACAGCGTGCTGACCAGGGTGGCCACATCGTCGGTGGCGGTCAGGTTGCGCACAATCGGGCCATTTTCACCGGCGGCCCCCAGGTGCAGGTGCACGGGGCTTTGGGGGTTGCCCTCGACATCGGTGCCGCCCACGGGCAGGAGCGGGCCACTCAGCCCCGCAAAGCTGCCCTCTACCCCTAGAGCGCCCGTGGTGGCCTCATAAAAAACATCAAAAGCGCCGGTGGCGGGCCCGTCGGGCACCACCGCGCCGACCTGCTGGCTTTCTTCGATCGGTACCGCCAGCTCAACCACGTCGCCGTCTACCTCAACGGCGACCTGCCCCCGCAGCTCGCCGCCGCCAAAGGTGTCGCTGTGCAGATTGACGTAAAACGCCTGATCGAGCAGCAGCGCTTCCTCTGCATCGGTGAGGGTAAAGGTGCCGGTAAAGGTGCCGTCGTCATTCACCGTAAAGTTGCGCACGATCGGGCCATTTTCGCCCGCTGCGCCCTGGTGGAGGTGAATGGCGCTCTGGGGGTTGCCTTCGACGTCGGTGTTGCCCACGGGCAAGAGCCCCGCCGTCAGGTCGCTGAAGGTGCCGTTAATGGTCAGGCGGTTAGTGGCATCGTCGTAGATGACATCGAAGTTGCCCATGCCTGGGCCGTCGGCGGGGGGCACGATATCGCCGACCTGCTGGCTTTCTTCTAAGGGCAGACCAAAGGCGACGATGTCGTTCTCCAGCTCAATATCCAGCTGCCCGCGCAGCTCACCACCGTTGAAGGCGGCGGTGTGGAGGTTGAGATAGAGGCCGTCGTCGAGCAGGGCGGCGGCCTCCTCTGCGTTGAGGGTAAACTGGCCGCTGAAGTCGCCGGAGCTAAACCCGTCGGGGTTGAGGGTGTAGAGCTGGTTGGCGGTGGTGAGGCCGTAGATCTCGCCGGTGGCCGGGCGGGTGTCGATGCCGATCAGGGTGCCCTGAATACCGGTCACCGGAATCGGGGTGACGGAGCTGAGGTCTTGGGGGTCGATGGTCAAGAGCGAGTTGTTGTCAGTCAGAGCAATCAGACGTTGCATGATATGTCCTCGTTGAGTAGACGCAGCATCAAACGTAAAGGGCGCTAAAGCGCGTTAAAGGGGCTTTCAATTGCCTTGATTGGGTCTCGCGGTGCTTGTGAGATCTAGCCAGCGGGGGCGCGGTGCCTAGCGACTGCGGCTCACCACAAACTGAGCCCAGCCCCACGGGGCTGAACTGAAGTCAGGGGGTAAGCGATGCAAAAGACTCAGCTGATGAAACTTCGCCCAATGCACGGTGGATCGTTAGCTCAACGGCTCTGGGGGCAGAGCCCCGCCGGTGCCCGGGGAGGGGCAACCTCGCTGGCGGCGGTGGGTCAGTCATGATCTAACCCAGCACCCTCCCCAGTACGAAGCACTGGGCCGATCGGTTTCCCCAATGGCTAAAAGGCGGGGTGCCAAAAGAACAGGGGCAGCAGGAAAACGGGGGCGACAGGACATTGAGCAGTAGCTTAATCTGCCATCGCCGCTGAGTGGTTGAACACAGTGATCTAGTCTGGGCTCAGGCCAGGGTCGCCAGGCAGAGCAGCAGGGTTTCGGTCCATTCCACCGTGGCGCCGTAGGTGTCGCCGGTGTGGCCGCCCAGGCGGCGGTGCAGCCAGGCCCCCACCGCCAGGGAGAGGCCCAAGCCCCCCAGGCCGGTGACGCTCACCAGCGCCCACTGATCGGGCTGTCGCCAGGCCCAGAGGCCGTGGAGCGCCAGCGCCAGCGCCAGACCCCACAGCCAGTCCTGGGGCAGGCACAGATGGGCTTTGTGCAGGGCCCCTTTGCCCTCGGGGCGCAGGTAGGGGTAGCGGGCGATCGCCACCACTTGCCCCCAGCGCCCCCAGACCATGGCCGCCACCAGCACCCAGCCGCGGCCGCTGGTGAGCTCGGCCAGGGCCAGCGTTTTGAGACCGAGAACTGCGATCGCAGCCATCACCCCAAAGGCACCGCTGCGGCTGTCGGCCATCACCGCCAGGCGACGGTCGGGGGCCATCACCGCCAGGCCGTCGGCGGTATCCATCGCCCCATCCAGGTGCAGCCCGCCGGTCAGCCATAGCCCCAGGCCCACCACCAGGGCACTGCGCAGCAGCGCCCCCAGGCCCAGCTGGCCCAGGGCCGCATCTACCCCCACCAGCAGGCCCCCCAGGGCCAGGCCCACCACCGGGGCAAAGACCGCAATGCCCTCAAAGCGCGGCACCCAGCCACGGGGCAGCGGCAGCCGGGTATAAAACAAAATGGATCCACCCAGCCGGGCCAGACTGCCCGGTCGAGGCGTATTCTGGTCAGCACGGGCCGGGGGCAACGGAGTCACGGATCCACCTCTTCCCTAGGAGAAAACATTCAGCAATATTACGGAGCCCCGGCCCAGCTGGCAAAATGCTTAGCCGCTGGGCCTTTGGCACAGCGAGCCCCAGCGCCGCCAAACCAGTGGTCACCCCAGGGCAGATCATTCCCAGCAATATCGAGTATCGTGGATATAGACCAATCGGAGCGAACGCCACAGGCCTTGCTCCGGCAGCCAACGTAGCGTGGTTAAAAACCCATGAATCACGAGCGTGCTACCAATCTGAGCATTCCGGCCCCCTGTCTGATCGACAGCGGCGTCGTCGTCAACAAAGCAGACATGCTCAGGCTTTTGCAAGACCTGGGGCAGGTGCGGTACCGCTATCTCCAAGACGGCGTACCCATGTCCGACGGTCAGGGTTTGGTCATGGAAGTGTTTGCCGACAGCCAGCAGGCCACGCTGGTGGCTAATCATACCCTATATATCAACGTTTACAGTTTTGATTGTCTAGAAATTGGCCGCACCGAGGCCGACGGCAATCATTTCGACCTGGTGCAAGACAACCGGCGGCTGCGCATCATGCCCCTGTCTGACCCCATGCACGACCACATTACCCGCTCGGTCAACACCGCTGCCCTGGAGGCCATGGTGGCCGACGCCCTCTCGGCCAGCTGGGATGCCTGCCTCGACGACGACCGCAACTTCCTCGACTAGGCTAGGGCAGAGCCCCTGCACCCAGCCACAGCATCGGCATAGGGCTGAGCTGTTTTAGGTCCCGGCCAGGGCGGCTAGAAATCCGTTAGGGCGAGGGTATCAGGTCTAGGGTGGCCGATAAAATGCCCGCCTCGACCGTGGGCTTGAGCTGAAACCCAACTCGCTTGCACAGGTACTGCATGCCCTTGTTCTCGGCCAAAATTTCCCCGGTCAGGCGGGTCAGCCCTTCGGCCCGAGCCACCTCGACCAGATGGCCCAGCAGCTCGGTGCCAAAGCCCTGCCGCTGGTAGGGGTCGGCCACCAGCATGGCAAACTCGGCCTCGGGCAGGCCGTGCTTTTGGGTGAGGCGGCAGACGCCGATAATCTTGGGGTCGGGGTCGCAGACTTCGGCCACCAGGGCGATTTCGCGATCGTAGTCGTTGAAGCAGATGCGGGTGAGGCGGTCGTGGGCGATGCGGGTGCTGTGCTTGATGGCGTGGAAGTAGCGCAGGTAAATGCTGTAGTCAGACAGCAGGTCGTGGAAGGCGATGATCAGCGGTTCGTCTTCGGGGCGAATGGGGCGAATGGTGATGCCGTCGCGCCCGGGCCAGATGTACTGGGTGGGGTAGGGGCGAATGGCCAGGCGGGCGGGCGGGGAGTCGGGGGCGCGCAGAATCACCCGCGCATCTAAGGCCAGCATTCGGTCGGGGGAGACCAACAGCGGATTGATGTCGATCGAGGCGATGTCGGGCTGCTCGGCCACCAGCTGGCTAAAGCGCACCAGCAGCTGCTCCAGGGCCTCTAGATCGATGGCCTCGCGCCCCCGTACCCCCTGGAGGGCCTTGTAGATCAGGGTTTGCTCCATCAGGCGGCGGGCCAGGGTGCTGGTGAGGGGAGGCAGGCCGATCGCCCGGTCTTGAAATACCTCGACCAGCTGGCCGCCGCTGCCAAACAGCAGCACCGGGCCAAACTGCGGGTCATGGCTGCTGCCCAGGATCAGCTCGTAGCCATCGACGCGGATCATCGGCTGCACGGTCACCCCCTGGAAGTGCTCGGCCCCCGCTTTTTCGGCCACGCTGGTGCGAATGCGCCCAAAGGCCCGAGCGACGGCATGGCTGCTGTCGAGGTTGAGCTGCACGCCCCCCACATCGGTTTTGTGGGTGAGGGTGTGGCTGTAGAGCTTGAGCACCACGGGGTAGCCGAGGGCATCGGCGGCTGCGATCGCACCCCCCTCGCTCACCGCCACCTGGGTCGGCACCACCGGAATGCCGTAGGCCGCCAGCACCGCCTTAGAGTCAGTCTCGGTGAGAATGTGGCGTTCTTCGGCCTGGGCCGCTTGCAGAATGGCGGCCACCTTGGCGCGATCGATGCCGTGGTTGGTCGTCAGGGTCGGGGTTTCGTAGAGCCCCTTGAGGGCGTAGCTGTGCTGCCACAGCAGGCCAAACAGCCGCGCCGCCTGGTCGGGATAGCGGTAGGTGGGTATCCCCGCCCGATTGAGAATATCTTCACCGGCATCCACCTCCGCCCCCCCCATCCAGCTGGCCAAAAGGGGCTGGCTCGATCCGCTGCTGCGCCAGGTTTCAACCACCGCCTGGGCGGTCTTGGTCGGGTCGGTCATGGCCTGGGGGGTGAGCACCACCAGGCAGCCGTCGCTGTCAGCGTCGGCCAGCACCGTCTTGAGGGCCTCAGCAAACCGTGCCGGTTCAGCATCCCCCAAAATATCGATCGGGTTGCTGTGGCTCCAGTGGGCGGGCAGCGCCCCATTCAGCGCCTCCACCGTGGCTGCCGAAAGCTCCGCCAGACTCCCCCCAGCGCGAATCAACGCGTCCGTCGCCAGCACCCCCGGCCCCCCCGCGTTGGTGATAATGCTCAGGCGCTGCCCTCGGGGGCGCGGCTGCTTGGCCAGCACCTCTGCCGTGTCAAATAGCTCCTCAATGTGGTCCACCCGCAGCACGCCGCAGCGGCGAAAGGCCGCATCCAGCACCGCATCGCTGCCCGTCAATGCCCCCGTGTGGGAGGCCGCCGCCTGGGCCGCCGCCTCGGTGCGCCCAGCTTTGATCACAATAATTGGCTTGCTCAGGGCCACCTCCCGCGCCGCCGACAAAAACGCCCGCGCATCCCCAATCGACTCCATGTAGATCACAATGCTGTGGGTGTGGGGGTCGTCACCCAGGTAGTCGATCAGGTCGCCCCAGCCCACATCCAGCATTGACCCCAGGGAAATAAAAGCGCTAAACCCCACGTTCTCCCGCAGGCTCCAGTCCAAAATTGACGTACACAGCGCCCCGCTCTGGCTGATAAAGCCCACATTGCCCCGCCGCGCCCCCTGGCTGGCAAAGGTGGCGTTTAACCCCGTCAGCGGATTTTGAATGCCCAGGCAGTTGGGGCCGATCAGCCGCAGGCGACCCCGGGCAGTCGCCTTGATCTGGTTCTCCAGCTCAATGCCCGCCGGGCCAATTTCCTTGAAGCCCGCCGAGAGAATGATCGCCCCCTTCACCCCCGCATCCACGCAGTCCTGCACCACAGCGGGCACTCCAGTTGCCGGAATGGCGATGATGGCTAGATCGGGAGCCTCGGGCAGAGCGGCGACGCGATCAAACGCCTGAATGCCCAGCACGTTGCGCCGCTTGGGGTTGATCGGGTACACCGTGCCGCCGAAGGGATGGCTGATCAAATTCCACAGCACCGTGCGGCCCACGCTGCCGGGGCGCTCGGTCGCGCCAATCACCGCCACCGACCGGGGCAAGAAGATCGAGTCGAGGGGGTGACTCCCAGTTTTCCAGAGATCCGTCACCGGATCGGGGCAGCTCAGCATGGTTAGATCCTCGTAGGAGCAGGCACGGTCTGCCAGGGGTGAACTGGCGATTGTGGAATTGATTGTGGCGTAGGGTGGGCATTGCCCACCACCCACCTAGGGCTAGACCAGAACAGTCCAGAGCCCCACCGCAGGTTGATTGCTCAAGCGCCACGGCCGATCCAGGTTTAACGACCACACCACCGGACGATTTCTTCAGAGGTGCGCAGGGTGGGCACTGCCCACTTTCACCTTGGGAGCGTAGCCCTTAACCTTGATCAGCATGGTCTTGGGTGTGGGCATTAGACCTGGGTGGGCAATGCCCACCCTACGGTTCTAGACCGTAGTCAAATCGGGCACCAGATCTGGCTGGTGGTACAGGCTGGCATCGACCCGGCAGCCGCCGTAGGCCAGGGTGTACAGCTCCTTCATATCGCGAATCAGCGGGTAGCGGGGGTTGGCCCCGGTGCACTGATCGTCAAAGGCCTGCTCCGACATCAGCTCCAGGTGGTCGTAGAAATCCTGCTCCGAGGCGTTGAGGGTTTCGCGAATGGTGAGGGGAATCTCCACCTGGCGCTTCAGGTCCTCGATCGCTTCGATCAGCCGCAGCACCTTCTCGTCGTCGGTGATGCCCCCCAGCCCCAGGTGGTCGGCAATTTTGGCGTAGCGGTGCTTGGCATTGGGGTACTTGTACTGCGGGAAAATCGCCTGCTTAAAGGGCGCATCGGTGGCGTTGTAGCGGATCACATGGCTGATCATCAGGGCGTTGGCCAGACCGTGGGGCACGTGGAAGGTGGACCCCAGCTTGTGGGCCAGGGAGTGGCACACCCCCAAAAAGGCGTTGGCAAAGGCCATCCCGGCGATGGTGGCGGCGTAGTGAACTTTCTCCCGCGCTTCGGGGTCGGCGGCACCGTGTTTGTAGGCCCGCGGCAGATACTCCATCAGCAGCGAAATCGCCTGGAGGGCCAGCCCGTCGGTAAAGTCGCTGGCCATGATCGACACGTAGGACTCCAGGGCGTGGGTGAGGGCGTCGATGCCGCCAAAGGCGGTGAGGCTGCGGGGCATGTGCAGGGTGAGGGCCGGGTCTACAATCGCCACGTTGGGCGTCAGGGCGTAGTCGGCCAGGGGGTACTTGATGCCAACGCGATCGTCGGTCACCACCGCAAAGGGGGTCACCTCCGAGCCGGTGCCCGAGGTAGTGGGAATGCAGATCAGCTGCGCCTTTTGGCCCAGGGCGGGCAGCTCGTAGACCCGCTTGCGGATATCCATAAACCGCATGGCCAGCCCCTCAAACTCGATCTGGGGCTGCTCGTACATCAGCCACATCACCTTGGCGGCATCCATGGGGGAGCCGCCGCCGATGGCAATCAGCACGTCGGGTTCAAACTTGCGCAGCCGCTCCAGGCCCTGGTTCACATTCGTCAGGGTGGGGTCGGGCTCGACGTCGTGGAACACATCCCACTGCACGCCGATGTCGTCGAGCACCTGGGTGATCGGGTGCAGCATGCCCAGGTCAAACAGGGGTTTGTCGGTGATCAAAAAGGCCCGCTGCTTGCCCGCCAGCTCCCGCAGGGCCACAGGCAGACAGCCCGACTTGAAGTAGATCTTGGGGGGCACCCGGAACCACAGCATATTCTCCCGCCGCTGGGTGACGGTTTTGATATTGAGCAAATGCTGGGGGCCGACGTTTTCAGACACGGAGTTGCCGCCCCAGGTGCCGCAGCCCAGGGTCAGCGAGGGGTCGAGCTTAAAGTTGTACAGATCGCCGATGGCTCCCTGGGACGAGGGCGTGTTGATCAGCACCCGCGCCGTTTGCAGCGCATTTTCAAAGGAGGCGATGTCTGCGCGATTGGCGGGGTCGGTGTAGAGCACCGAGGTGTGCCCCTTGCCGCCAAACTGAATCAGCGCCGCCGCCGTTGCCACCGCAGCGGGAAAATCCTGGGCCCGGTAGAGGCCCAGAATGGGGCACAGCTTTTCGTAGGAGAAGGGTTCGCCGGTGCCCACCTCGCTCACTTCGCCCATCAGCACCTTGGCCCCGGCGGGTACCGTGATGCCCGCCAGGGCGGCAATTTGCGCCACCGACTGCCCCACAATGGCGGCATTGAGATGGCCATCTTTGAGAATGATCTGCCGCACCGCGGCGGCTTCGTCTTCGGCCAGTACGTAGGCCCCGCGGGCGATAAACTCGGCCTTGGCCTGCTCGTAGATGGCATCGACTACCACCACCGACTGCTCGGAGGCGCAGATCATGCCGTTGTCGAAGGTTTTGCTGAGCAAAATGGAGCTGACCGCCATGGGCAGATCGGCGCTGGCGTCGATCACCGCTGGGGTGTTGCCGGCGCCCACGCCCAACGAGGGGTTACCCGAGGAGTAGGCCGCCTTCACCATGCCGGGGCCGCCGGTGGCCAAAATCAGCTTGATGTCGGGGTGCTGCATTAGCGCCTGGGAGAGGGCCACGGTGGGTTCGTCAATCCAGCCGATCAGCCCGGTGGGGGCACCGGCGGCTTCGGCGGCCTCGCGCACGATCTTGGCGGCGGCAATGCTGCACTGTTTGGCCCTGGGGTGGGGAGAAAAGATGATGGCGTTGCGGGTTTTGAGGGCGATCAGCGCCTTGAACAGAGCGGTGGAGGTGGGGTTGGTGGTGGGCACAATGCCGGCCAGAATGCCCACGGGTTCGGCAATTTTTTCGATGCCAAAACCCTCGTCTTTTTCGACGGTGCCGCAGGTCTTTTCGTGCTTGTATTTGTTGTAGATATATTCGGAGGCGAAGTGGTTTTTGATCACCTTGTCTTCGACCACGCCCATGCCCGTTTCGGCGACCGCCAGTTTGGCCAGGGGAATGCGTTCGGCGTTGGCGGCTAGGGCGGCGGCGCGAAAGATGTGATCGACCTGGGCCTGGGTGAAGGTGGCGTACTGCGCCTGGGCGGCTTTGACCTGTTGAATGAGGGCTTCAAGTTCGCTCAGATTGGTTACGGACATGGTGTCCTCCTGGAGGGGCTGGAGCTGGAAAAAAGGCAGAAGGATGAAGGCAGAAGGATGAAAGCGGTTGGCTAGCTGGGTGGCGTTGCTGGGGGTTAGGGAAAGGTGACTATTTGGGAGTGATCTGCCTAAATTTTTGAGGTAGCAGATTCCTTTTTTGAGAGTGGTTGGGTGGTGGGCACTGCCCACCCTACGGTGGGATGGAGTGGGCTGCGATCGCAGCCCCCTCTATCCCCCCTCTATCTCCGTTGTCATCGTTGGCGGATGGGTGAGGGTGTTGTGGATAATGCAGGCGTCCACCGCCCGCTCTAGCCCCTGCCGGTGGCGGGGTTCTAGGGTGAGGGGCGTGGTGATCTGAATGCGAATGTGGTCGATGCGGACGGGGTTTTCGGTCTTGTCGGCGGTGACGGCGATGGCTAGGCCCTGGGGGTCGAGGTGGCGGGTCTCCAGGTACTTCACGGCGTAGAAGCCAACGCAGGCCCCCAGGGAGGC
>DATIVG010000278.1:0-14054 GCA_035466075.1 Nodosilinea sp.
GCTTTGGGTAAGCTCCTTAGCCCTTTGACCAGTATTCCTACTGGTAGCACATTCGGTTAGGGCATAGCTATTTAAGGCCCTGTCGTTCACGCAGCTTAATAGTGGCAGCCTCCGGTGGCTGGACCCAATCCCCACCTCCTGAGCAATTCCTCTTTGATAGGCCTTCCTTTGATAGGCCTTCACGGCAGGGGTCACCCCGATCGGCGGCGATATGGGGTCTGCCTCAGCAATATTCGGGCCAGAGGGCTAGTAGTGGGTGCCGGTTTTGCGGTGGTGGATCGCCGTTTTGCCATTGCCGTCCAGCACCCGGCCCGTCTGCACAGTGGCATAGACCAACCAGTGATCACCGCATTCCATCCGCTGCTCAACCGTGCACTCCAGGTAGGCAATGGCCTCGGTTAAAATTGGCGACCCATTGTCCGCTTCCTCGGTGGCCACCCCTGCGAACCGGTCTTCTCCAGCGGCAAAGGGTTTGAGGAAATGCTTCATGAGCCCCAGGTGGCGACCCTCGGCCAAAATATTGAGCACGAAGCCGCTGCCAGGGTACATCAACGACTCGATCGCTCGATCCTTAGCCACCGCCACGGTAAAGCCCGGCGGCGTAAAGGAAGCCTGCGATACCCAGGAGGCCAACATTGCGCTAGAGACCTCCCCCTGGCGGGCGGTGACGATCGAGAGCGACCCCACAATTCTCCCCACCGCCTGCTCTACGGCTGAGGCCGGGGTGCGGGGCTGCTTGGCTCGCCTGGCTTTTTTAAGGGACTGGGCAAAGTCGGTACCGATCTCCTCGCAGTATTTGAGGGTGACATCGGTGGGCTTAAATTTAATCCGCAGTGGCTCGAAGGCCAGGGTGTAGCCACCGTCCTTGAGCTTGCTCTCCAGCAGATCAATGGCCTCACCGCTCCAGCCAAAGGAACCAAACACCCCGGCAGGCTGCTGCTTCGAGGCGGTCGCCAAGACAATACCGAGGGCCGTTTGAATGGGGGTCGGCGCGTGGCCACCGAGGGTTGGCGACCCCATCAAAAACCCGGCCGATTGCTCGACGGCGGTTTTAATGTCGTCGGGGCTAGCCTGCTCAGCGTTGATCGCCTCCACAGCAACTCCCGACTTGGTGATGCCCCGGGCGAGGGCCTGGGCAATAGTAGCGGTGTTGCCGTAGGCAGAGGCATAGATCAGAGCCACCGACAGGTCCTGACTGGTCTGGGCTTGGCTCCAGTCTCGGTAGCTCTGCACCAGCTCACGGGGGCTATAGCGCACCACTGGGCCATGGCCAGGGGCCAGGATTTGGTAGGGTAAGGCGGCAAGCTTGCCCAGGGCTGCCAGCACCTGTCGGGTGCTGGCGGCAAACAAGCAGTCAAAGTAGTAGCGACGGTCTTCGAGGAGATCAGCCCAGCTCAGGTCGAAGACGGCATCGTCGCAGCGGTGGGCACCAAAAAACTTGTCGGAATACAGCACCCCGGAGTAGGGGTCAAAGGCAACTAACCCACCAGGGTAGCGAGGGGTGGGTACCAGCTCAAACTGTAAATCGTGGCCCTGCCCCAGATCGAGGTGATCATCGCCGCTGCGAATGACCCGCAGCCGAGGCGAAATATCTGGCAGTAGATCCTTAAGGGCCAAGGCCGCAGGGTTTGAGCATACCACTGTGACTTCTGGCAATCGCCCTAGCAGAATCTTTAAGGTTTCAACCCGGTTGGGGTTGATGTGGCCTAAAACAATATAGTTCAGAGCGTACAGGTCAATGTGACGCTCCAGGGCGGCCAAAAATATATCGCTGAATGACTCACCGGGGGGATCAATCAGCGCCGTGCGATCGGCCTGGATGAGATAGCTATTGGCGGTGGTGCCTCGCTCTAGGGCGTACTCAATTTCAAACCGCAGGCGGTTCCAACTGCGGCAGCGCAGCACTGTGGTGCCGGCGGCCATAGCATAGAGCTGAACATCGCGAGGAGGGGGAGTCATAGCAATGGGTAGGGGAAAGTTTAGAGTGCTCTGTGGGTATCCTGGGCTCGGACTGTAGAGAGCAAGAGAGCCGCCTGGAGCAGCGCGCCTCTGCTGCAATTCTAGAGGATTAGACCGCCTTCCTAGACGCTCACCTGGGTGCTGACCTGGCGATCACCGGCCCTTGGGTTAGGTAAAAATGCCCTTTACAGAGGTATTCAGCTTTTATGAACTCTGCCTGGGGAGTCAGTAATTTCGCGTTCACTACCCTAGGATTGATGAGGTCATCACCCCCCCGTCTGGTGCCTTTGAGGTTGGTTGTCGATCGCCTGAGCATCGGTGATTGGGCCAAACAGCAGGGCTGGTCTGGGGAGCCTGGCCAACCTTGTAAATCTACTGATCTACTGAGTTGGGTTTATCACACTCGTTTGACTTGTCGACAGCAATTGCATCTGCCCTGATGAGCGGGCCGTCGAGAGTTGTGCCATAGCGGTGAGGCTTTATAACCAAGTTGAGCCCCTATTCCCGGAAAATCCATCCCTGGAAAATCATGGCTATCGGCACACGGTTGATCGGTTATCTCTCTGGTTCTTGAAGTTGGATGATCCTATGGAGTCAAAGTTTACTGAACAGGTGCTGACGTCGGATAGCGACCCCGGCATGGATTTGGACCTAGAGCCAAGCGTGCTGCTATCGAAAGGCGATCAGCCAGAGCCTGGAGCGACTCCTACCCTGGGAGAGCCTGGCCAGTCGGTGCCTGCTGAGGATGTTAAGCAGCTGTACCGACAGTTTCGCAAGGCGGCGCTGGAATCGACGGCCCGAGAACTGCGTAAGCAGCAGTACGAGCATATTCAGACCCAGGTTGAGATTCTCAATATTCCCATTGACAATATCTCAGTCAGCGATTTCCTCAGCCAGCTCAAGCATGGGGTGGTGTTTACCCCCAACGTAGACCACCTGATGAAACTCCAGAAGGACATGGAGTTTGTGAAGGCTTACAGCGCCGCCGACTACCGGGTCTGCGATAGCCAGGTACTGATGTTTGCCTCCAAGTTTCTGGGTACTCCCCTGAAGGCTAAGATTTCTGGGTCGGATTTGTTTCCGCTGTTTTGCGATCACCACCGCGACAATGAGGCGATCAAGATTTTTTTGATGGGGGGTGCCGAAGGCATTGCCGATCAGGCCATGGAGCGGATCAATGCCCGCATTGGTCGCCAGATTATTGTGCAGGCGCACTCGCCCTCCTTTGGCTTTGAGAAAGATGAGGCTGAGTGCGAACGAATTTTGGAGATGATTCGCCAGTCTCCGGCCAATGTGCTGGTGGTGGGGGTCGGTGCGCCGAAGCAGGAAAAGTGGATTGCTAAGTATCGCGATCAGCTGCCCTCCATTGATATCTTTTTAGCGGTGGGGGCGGCGATTGACTTTGAAGCGGGCAATAAGCCCCGGGCCCCGGAGCTGATTAGCAAGCTGGGGCTGGAGTGGCTCTACCGCCTCAGCACTGAGCCCCGGCGGCTGTGGAAGCGCTATCTGCTGGATGATTTTCCTTTTTTGTGGCTGGTGATCAAAGAGCGCCTGGGTCGTCTACGGCGGCGGCCCCGGCTTGAACAGGAGCTCAACGGGGCGGTGGTAGAGGGCGATCGGCCGCTGCCCTAGGCTAAGCGGTGGCGGCCAGGGAAAACCCGTTGGCTCATGGGGGTGTGACCGCCGAAAAAATGTGGCACCTTAAGAGGGTTCTCTGCGGTGGTGACGCCATGGTTCCGGTGTCGGTGGGTGGCATTGCTCAGTCTGCCCTATTTACAGACCATTTGCTGGCCTACTACCGCCAGCTGCCCGAGGCATTGCTGACGGTGGTGGATGTGGAGACCACCGGGTCTCGCCCCCACGAGGCCCGGGTGATTGAAATTGCCGTGGTGCAGGGGGTGGCCGGGCAGAGGGCGCTCCAGGAACATGCCTTTGTGGTGAAGGCGAATGTGTCGGTGCCAGCGACTATCACCCGGCTGACCGGCATTACGACGGCTATGGTGGACCAGGGGGTGCCGCCGGAGCAGGTGTGGCAGACGCTGCGATCGCACCTCGACCAGGGGATACTCACCGGCCACAACCTGGCCTTTGACTACGGCTTTATTCAGGCGGAGTACCGGCGGCAGGGGCAGGAGTTTAAGCGTCCGGTGGTCAACCAATTTTGCACCGTAATTCTGTCGCGGCTGCTGCTGGCGGATTTGCCGTCGCGCAGCTTGCCGCAGCTGGTGCGCCATTTTGGGTTTGACGTCGGCCGATCGCACCGCGCCCTGGCCGACGCCAAGGCCTGCTGGCTGTTGGCCAACCTGCTGCTGGAGCGCCTGGCCGAGACCTCAGATGACGCGCTGCGCCAGCAGTTTGCCGATCAGTGGGTGCCGCTGCGGGAAGCGGCCAAGGTGTTTAGCTGCCCACGGGGGGAGCTCCAGCAGCGGCTCGACGGCTGGGGCTGCGAACGGCGCACCTCGCGCCGGGGCAACCGCCATCTGTACCGCCGCCGGGATATTGAGCGGCTTTACCAGGAGCTGCACCCGCCGCAGCTGTCGCTAGATCTGGGCGCTGATGGGGCGGCCCAGGCGCTCAACCCCTAGCCCGGCCAACGGTTAGCTGCGGCAAGGTTTCTTGCCGGGGCTCCAAAGAGCGGTGATGGTGGCAGGGCACCGGTTGGGCTAGGCGTCCTCGGGGCAGTCCTGTAGGCCGTGGCAGTCCCCTGCCGCACCGAGGCAATGCTACAGTTCATAAATCCTCCGCCTGCTGCCCCAGATCGTGCCATGACTAGTCCCCTATGGTTTGATACCGCCTCAGATTTCGCTGAAGGCCTGGCCATGGTGCGCGCCAATGCCGGGCTGGGCTATATCGATAGCCAGGGAAAACTGAGCGTTCAGGTAGCCGACAGCACCGTTGAAAACGCGGCTGACTATGCCGAATCCCTGGCGGTAGCCCAGGTGGGCAGCTACTTTGGCTATCTCAACCGAGCGGGGCAGTGGGCCATTGAGGTGCAGTTTCGCCAGGCCAAATCGTTTGCTGAGGGGCTGGCGGCGGTGCAGGGGGGCACCAAATACGGCTATATCAACCGCCAGGGCGAATGGGTGATCGAGCCCCAGTTTGACCTGGCCGAAACCTTTGTCGATGACCGGGCCCTGGTCAAGCTGGCAGACGCCTACGGCTACGTTGACCCCACCGGCCGCCTGGCGGTGCCGCTCACCCTCAAAGATGCCTGGAGCTTTGCGGAATCTCTGGCGGTGGCCAGGGTTGACCGGCACTACGGCTACATCGACCCCACCGGGGCCATGGTGATTGCGCCCCGCTACGATGGGGCCTTTAGCTTTTCGGAGGGGCTGGCTCGGGTGCGGCAGGGGCGCACCTTTGGCTTTATCAATTCCCAGGGAGAGGCGGTCGTTGAGGCCACCCTGCCCTTTGCCTCAGATTTTTCTGAGGGCCTGGCCGCCGTGCTGATCGGCCAGCGGTGGGGCTACATTGACCACGCTGGTCAGATGGTCATTGCGCCCCAGTTTGACTACGCCGCCGATTTTTCGGCAGGACTGGCGGTGGTGCAGAAAGAGGGGCTTTACGGCTACATCAATGGCCAGGGAGACTGGGCAATTGAGCCGCAGTACAGCAATGCGGGGCGGTTTTCAGAGGGATGGGCCCGGGTACAGGTCGCCAATCGCTGGGGATTTACTGATCCCGAAGGTCACCTGTTGAGCGGCCCTGGGTTTAAGGGGGTGGAGTAGGCCCTGAGTTTTGGCTAGCCTACTCCTGTTTCAGCTTCTGCTGTTCGAGGGCCATTTCGGCAGCCATTTCTTTACCCAAAAAATAGTTTAAAAAGGTGCGAATCACGGCGATCAGCGCCAGTTTAGCTAGGTCTTGGGTGGTGGGGGCGACGGTGGTCGACAAAATATCGGCCCCCAGCTGAAACTCAAGGGCCAGGGCCAGCCACAGGCCAAACCGTAGCCGGACCTGGTTGAAGGGAAACTCCTCCCGGCGGCGCTGGCGGCTGAGGCTTAACGCCAGGCGGGCCGATTTCAGCAGGCCCGCCACCACGCACAGCACCGAAATCGCCTCTAGGAGAAAGGTGGTGGCCGCAACCACCCCTTCTAGCAGGTGTTCCAAAGGCTCAAGCCACGCCATAATCACGACCCCATAGACGCTAGCGATGGGTAACCGCTAGTCAACATCAGTTTTGAGATTACCGCCCTTTACCGCCGATTGGCTGGGCTAGGAAGGATTGGTAGCAGGGACAGAATGGGCTAAGAACGCCAGGGGGTTGGCCATGGTCTCAGCAAAGCCGAGGATGTTGCGATCGCAGTGTTCGTACAGCAGCTCCCCCGCCCCATCAAACAAAAACGTGCCGCCGCGCTGGGTCAGGTAGGCGGCATCGGGCACGTAGGTGCGCCAGTGGCTGAGCACCTCGGTCATGTTGCGCAGGCGCAGGGTAGCCAGCTCAAAGGGGCGCTGAAACCCCTGCCCCCCGGCCCAGCGAAAGGTCTTCCCCGACAGGGGCGGCAGCGGCCCCGCATGCACAATTTCGTCATCACCAATGAGCTGGGGAGCGCTGCGATCGCCGGTGTAGCCCCGCAGCACCTCCCGCAGGGTGCCGGGGCTGGCGATGCCTGCACACATCAGCATCAGGTTGAGCCAGGCGGCCTGCCCGGGCCTTAGCCCGGGGGGCTTGAGGGTCAGGCCCGCGTACAGCCCCAGTTCGCGGTGCAGGGCCGCGGTTTCATCCACAAACAGGTGCGCCGCCGGAAAGCCGGTGTAGTCGCAAAATCGCTGGCCAGCGGCAAGGTTGCCCAGGCCCACCGCCCGCACCGCAATCCCCTGCTGGTGCAGGGTCGGGGCCTGCCGCTGGAGCCACCAGGCGTATTCCAAACTGTCAAAATCTCCCAGCTGGGGCCACACCAGCAGCAAAATTTTGGCCGCCCCGGCGCAGCCCGTCAGCAGAGCGATGGTTTCTCCATCGCTCACCCGCGGCCGCTCGGTTCGAGCCAACATCTCGTATCGGTTCATCGGGTCAGTCCTCCGGTGGTGAATAGCCAACACCAGCTACAGTCCAGATAGTCCACACGGCCCGGGCTGCCCTGGGGCAAATCGCTGAACCTCGGGCTTGGCCATAGAGCAGGCCCAGTCGCCCTACTCAAAGCCTCGCTCTCGCCACGGCCCTGGGTCCACGGAGACCCCGTGGACATAGAGACCCCAGTGCAGGTGGGGCCCGGTGGAAGCGCCGGTGCTGCCCACGGCCCCAATGGGCTGCCCGGCCTGCACCATCGCCCCCTCGCCAACATCGATGCGGCTGAGGTGAATCATAATGCTGAGCACCCCCTGCCCGTGGTCGATGCCGATGGTGTTGCCGTGCAGCTCAAATCCATCGGCAACGCGGCCCACCAGGGCAATGCGGCCAGCGGCGGGGGCCACCACGGGGGAACCGGTGGGGGCGGCATAGTCTAGCCCCCGGTGGTAATAGTCTTGGGCAAAGACGCCGTTGTAGTAGCGGCGCACCCCGTACTGCGTGCTGGTGCGGCCCTGGTTGGGGCGCACCATGGCCCCAGCCCAGTAGCGCTCAGCGCTGACAAGGGACTTAAACGCGGCCACCCGGTCAAACTCGTGCTGGGTGCCCAGGTTGCTCTGGCTGGGGGACAGGGTAATGCGCTGGGTGGGAAAGTTGCGGTTTTTGAGCCCCACCGCCAGGTTGCGGGTTTCGCCAGTGCCCATGACGCGAATCACCATGCGCCCCGGCGGGTTCAGCGGGCTGGTGGGCACCAGCGCCCGAAATCGGTTGCCGCCAATGGCAAAGGTGGGGTACTCCAGGCGGTCGTCCACCGTCACCCGAGGAGGAGTGGTAGCGCCGGGATCCCTGGGAACGGCAATTACAGAAATGGTGTCGCCCAATTCGGGGGCGGTGGGGTTGAGGATGACATCGTAGGCCTGGGCGGGGCGACCGAGCAATACTGCCGCTGACCCGGCGGCGGTGGCGGCCAGCAGCGAGCGCCGGGTTAGCCTTGGGCTGTCTTGGGTGGGCTCCATGGCTCCGTTCTCCAGTCGGGGATTGGGTCGGTGGTTGGTGTGGCTAAGACGGTCTATTCCTGGTGGGCCTGGGCGTCTTTAACCGCCGCGTAAAACAGCCCCCCCACCAGCGGTAGACACACACCGAGAACGATCGTAGTCGGCCAGGTACCCCAGTCAGGGCTGCCCGAGGACAGTTCAAACATAGAGCCGACCGCTGCGATCGCAGCTATACAGGAACCAGCCAGCAACAGGCCACTCTTAGGGGTCACAGAATCATCTCCTCAACAATCCTAGGCAGGGCATCCAGCCCACCATCCTACGCAGGCAGCATAGCACGCAGCTAGGGGGTTACCGGCTGTACATCTTTGGCATAAAACCCGTTCTTTTTCAGCTCCTGGTTGAGGGCCAGGGCATTCTCAACGCGATCCACAAACAGCACCCCGGTCAGGTGATCCATCTCGTGGAGAATGCAGCGGGCCAGCAGGTCGTTGGCCTGAAGCTTTTGGGGCCGACCATTTTCGTCTTTGTAGGAGACCTCCAGGGCCGCCGGGCGCACCACATCCAGGTACACACCCGGAATGCTGAGACAGCCCTCCTGCCCGGTAGCTAGCTCCTTGGAGACTTTAATAATCTGCGGGTTGACCAGCACCAGGGGCGGAGCGGCGGCATTTTCCGGGTCAATATCGACCACAAGCAGCTGCTTGTTCACCGCCACCTGGGGAGCCGCCAGGCCGATACCATCGGCGCTGTACATCGTTTGCAGCATTTCCCGCACCAGGGCCCGAATTTCATCGTCAACCTTAGCCACCCGCTTGGCGGGCTGCCGCAGCACCCGATCGCCCAGGGTGTGAATGTCTAAGGGCGGCTGCTTGAGCTTGGTTTTCTCGACTTGAATGGCGGCGGGCATAGCGGCGTTCCAGATTCAAAACATTGGTTGTGTATCTATCCTAACAACACAGACTCACTTCGACATAGCCAAGGTCGTCACCCCTGGCGACCGTTCTCAGCAGCTAGTCCCAGCAGCCCTTACGGTCGGGGGTCAGTCGCCCTCGGGCAGTACGGGCTTGGCCTCTACCGTGATATCGACGGCGGTGACGTCGATGGTGCCCGCTTCGGTCAGCCGCGCAAACCCCTCGGCCTCGGTGCGCAGCGGCGTGCCGCAGTTGAGGCAGCGGGTCTCAGCCCCTTTGATTCCGGTCAGATCGGTGGCGCACACGGGGCAAGGCCCCTGCACCAGGTTGCGCCGCAGCCAAAACCGCAGGCCGATAAACCCCAGCACCGGCGCGGCCAGCACCAGCACCACCAGCACCGCCAGGGACTTGACCACCCAGCCCAGGCCAATGGCACCCAGCAGCCAGATCACCCCAATCAGAGTGAGCCAGCAGCCCAGGCCCGAAAAATTTAGCTGAATCTGATTAGGGCGATTTTGGTTCACAGGGGTGGTCTCCGTGCAGCGGCGTTAGCGGGCGCCTGGCATCACCCTGTATTGTAGCGCTGGGGTCAGGGGGTCTGAGCGGCCCCAGGGCTAGCCTGAGCTGCTCAGCTAAGGCCTGGGGGCCAAAGGCCATCAGGGTGGCCTGCCGCAGCTCTGCTCCCTGGCAGCGCGGGTCGAGCCCGGCCAGCATCTCCAGACAGGCGGTGGCCACCGCCTCGGGGTCGCGGTGGGGCACTCGCCAGCCCAGACGGCCATCCTGGAGGGGGTCAGCGGAGCCATCCTGATCGCCCGCCAGCACCGGCACACCGCAGGCCATCGCCTCCAGGTAGACAATGCCAAAGCCCTCCTGGGAGGGCATGATGTAGGCGTCGGCCAGGCGGTAGTGGGCCGCCAGGGCGGCCGTGGGTACAAACCCGGCAAAGATGACGCGATCGCACACCCCCAGATCTTGGGCCAGCGCCGCCAGCCGCGGTTGATCATCCCCGCGGCCAATCACCAAATATTTCACGGTGGGCACGGCGGCAGCGATGGCGGGTAGGGCCCGAATCGTCACATCCACGCCCTTATAGATATCGCCCGACCACAGCCGAGCCACGGTCAACAGCACCGGGCCCTGGGTCAGACCGTAGGTTGCCACCAGCTCTGGATCTGGCGGGCCCGGCGTAAAGACAGCCCCATCCACCGCGCAGGGAACCATCACCACCCGAGTGGGGTCAATCTGGTTGGCGGCGCAGGCGCGATCGCGGCTATAGCGACTGATCGCCCAGACCTGATCAGCCCGGCGCAGCAACCCCTGGTCTCGCGGCGGCAGCGGCTCCCACACCTCCTTGCCGTAGGTGATCACGGTGTAGGGCAGCTTCAACCAGCGGCAGAGGGGAGCCACCACGGGCAGCAGCAGCGCATGGCCACACACCACCCGGCTGGGTCGCCGCCGCACCAGGTGCCCCAGCAAAGCGGCCACCAGCCGCAGGCGGCCCAGGGCCGCATTGGCCGATGCCAGATAGTGGAACCGCAGCGGTGCCCGGTCGTAGGGGTTATCCATATCCGGGCGGTCGCGCAGTAAAAACACATCCGCAGGAGCCCCATCGGCCACCTCCAGGTAGGCCCGAAACAAGTCTCTAACGTAGGACTGGATGCCCCCCTCGCCAGAAAAGATCTCGAGAAAGACAAAGGTGACCGGCCCTGGCTCCACCCTGGCCCCTGGCCCCCCGGCGGCTCCCGGTTCCCCACTGACATGGGCAGTCGTCACGGGGGAGATCGGGCTATCCTTAGCAGGCCGCTTCCCCGGCAGGTAAATGGGGGGCAGATAAGTTAGGGGCAAATAAATTGAGAGCGAGAGAACCCATCAGAGACAGACCTTCCACGGCGGCGTGTCCCTAGGTTACCCCCTCGCCCAGTCAGTCCCTAGGTCAGGCAGGTGCCATATTTCACAATCGACAGACAATTGCGTCCGTCCTTGGACCGGTAGTAGGTGACCTTGTCGGCCAGGCGACGCAGCAAAAACCAGCCGTAGCCGCTCTCCAACAATTCCCCCGGCATTGGTTCAGGCAGCAGCTCCGGGTTAAACGGATCGCCGTAATCCCAAATGCGAATCTCCACCTGGTCGGTATCTAGGGCCAGATCAATGTCTATGCCCGTCTCTGGGGGCAAGTGGGCATGGGCGTGGCGCACGGCGTTGGTAAACCCTTCGGTCAGCGCCAGCGCGAGGCGATCGCTATAGCGGCCTACCCAGGCCGAGTCTCCATCCACGGAGCGACAAATATCTCGGAACCAGCGCTGCACCTGAGCCACTACATCCAGCTTGCTGGACACCTGCAAATGTTCTTGCCTGGATTTCAACCGTGCCATGGTCTACTCCTGTATCAACGCCTACCGTAACCCCCTGAAGTTAGCTTAGCGAAAGAGCGTATCTACAGCAAAAAGGTCTGCGCAAAACGATACAGTTCTACGCAGACCTTGGGTTGTAAAGCTACAAAATATCCTAAAACAGGCCCAGAGTCAGGGACTCCTGAATTGGGAAGGTGGCCCCAATGCCCAGCCACAGGGTCACTAGGGTACCAAACAGGAACATGGTGGTAGCCACAGGACGACGGAAGGGGTTCTGAAACTTGTTGATGTTCTCAATGAAAGGCACCAGCATCAGCCCCAGGGGAATAGCGGTCATGGCACCAATACCCAGCAGTTTGTTGGGCACAATGCGCAGAATCTGGAAGGTGGGATAGAGATACCACTCCGGCAAAATCTCCAGGGGAGTAGCGAAGGGATCGGCGGGCTCACCCACCAGGGCGGGATCGAGCACGGCTAGCGCCACACAGCAGGCAATGCTGCCCAGAATAACCACCGGAAAGATGTAGAGCAGGTCGTTGGGCCAGGCGGGCTCGCCATAGTAGTTGTGACCCATGCCCTGCTTGAGCATTTCTCTTAGCTTAGGATCGCTGAGATCCGGCTTCTTAATGGTTGCCATTGAAAAACTTCTCCTGTTAAAGCCAGTTGGGCTAGGCCCAAAGTTTAAACCACTCAACTTGGGCAATCTGTACAGCCGAAACCAAACGTCATGCCCACAACACCCTCAGCGCAGAGGGTCTAACCATTTCTCAACCCCTAGAGAGGGCCAGAAATACCCTGCTTGCGAATCATCAGGAAGTGCAGCAGCATGAACACGGCAATCGCCCAGGGCAGTACGAAGGTGTGCAGGCTGTAGAAGCGGGTCAGGGTTGCCTGGCCAACGGCCTCACCACCCCGCATCAGCTCAACGACGGTGGAACCCACCACGGGGATGGCGCCGGGTACCCCAGACACAATCTTCACAGCCCAGTAACCCACCTGATCCCAGGGGAGGGAGTAGCCAGTAACCCCGAAGGTTACCGTGATGACGGCCAGTACCACGCCCGTTACCCAGGTCAGCTCGCGGGGCTTTTTAAAGCCGCCGGTGAGGTAGACCCGAAACACGTGGAGAATCATCATCAGCACCATCATGCTGGCTGACCAGCGGTGGACAGACCGAATCAGCCAGCCGAAGTTGACCTCGGTCATCAGGTATTGCACAGAACTGAATGCTTCGGTGACCGTAGGTTTGTAGTAGAAGGTCATGGCAAACCCAGTGGCGAACTGGATCAGGAAGCAGGTCAGGGTAATGCCGCCCAGGCAGTAGAAAATGTTGACGTGGGGCGGCACGTACTTGCTGGAGATGTCGTCGGCCAGGGCCTGAATCTCTAGCCGCTCGTTAAACCATTGGTAGGCCTTAGAGTCGGTAACTTGCTTGGTAAACATGGAGCGGGTAACTCGGTATATCAATAATTGCCGTCAAAGAAAATGTAACATAGCCGTAATGGCAACGCTAAGTTCTTTGCTATAGATTCTAAGCCCTGGGGAGCACGCTGCTAAACCCCGTGAGCCCCAACTGAGCAAAAGGCTTGATATTAGGCCAACGTCAGCCTCCAGCTAGAGATGAGAAACCCGCCCAACCCCGCAACGTTTCGTTACATTGCCGAATATTGAGGGAGGGGGGTGCGATCGCACCTCCCTTCCCCTACCTCCCCGATCCGCCATGGTGGTGAGTGGGGGCCAGGCTACCTCGCCCAGACCGAGGAACCACAATTTAGCGACAATAATATAGTCACAATAAAAAACTAATATGAAGCACCGGCTCGATGGCTGGAGAGATCGCCGATTCTTAAACCCAAGCTGGATGATCCCGGTGCTGAGAGCGCCTGGGGCCTTGCCCTGAGCTATTCCCGTTCACCGACTGCCTCTGCATGAGTGTCTATGATCAGATCCGTTTTGCGTCTCAGCATTCTCTGCCTGTGCCTCACAGGGCTGGTGTTTGGCGGGCTCTCCACTGAACCCGCCCTTGCCCTTACAGAGGAGCAAAACCTGGTAGCGGAGGTGTGGCGCATTGTTAACCGAGCCTACGTCGATGAAACCTTTAACCACCAAAACTGGTGGTTTATCCGACAGCGGGCCCTAGAGCGCTCCATGGCCACCCGAGCCGATACCTACAGGGCCATTCAAGACATGCTGGCGGGGCTAGAAGACCCCTACACTCGGCTACTGCCCCCCGACCAGTACCGCAGTCTTCAGACCAGCACCGCTGGAGAACTCACCGGCGTCGGTCTCCAAATCTCTAAGGATGAGCACCCCGGCTGGCTGCGGGTGATTGCCCCCATCGAAGGATCTCCTGCGGAGCAGGCGGGCATTCAACCCCAGGATTTGGTTTTGCAAATCGATGGCGTGGTCACAACGGACTTGACCCTAGACGAAGCTGCGGCCCGGATGCGGGGGCAGCGAGGCACCACCGTCACCCTGGAGCTGCGCCACTCCGACGACACCGCCCCCCGGCAGGTGTCGCTCACCCGCGACGTGATTACCCTCAACCCGGTGGTGTCTGAACTCAAAACGACGCCCACAGGGCAGCAGATAGGCTATCTACGCCTCAGCCAGTTCAACGGTAACGCCGCCGAAAAGCTGGCGGAAGCCATTAAAGCGCTAGCCAGCCAGGGGGCCGAGGGCTATCTACTCGATCTGCGCAACAACCCAGGCGGCTTGCTCCAAGCGGGGATCGAAATTGCCCGCCTGTGGCTGCCCGAGGGCACCGTGGTCTACACCGTCAACCGTCAGGGTATTTTAGATAGCTTTGAAGCCTTTGGCCAGGCCATTACCG
>DATIVG010000279.1:0-13567 GCA_035466075.1 Nodosilinea sp.
TTCTTCTAGGCGGCTGCACACCAGCAGGCGGGGGGCACCGGCATCACTTTGCAACCAGGCGTTGATGCCCTGCACGGCGGGTTCTTGGCGGGCCGGGGGCAGCTCATCGAGGCCATCCAGCAGGGGTAGCAGCTTTTTTTCGCTCAGCCAGGTTTGGCCCAGCTTTTGCGACACGCCGTACTTTAGCTTCAGCTCATTTACCAGCCAGTCGGCAAAGCTCTGCTTGGGGTTTTGCCACGACGACAGGTTGACCATCACCGGCATGGGCTCCTCGGGGTCGCCATTGGCCCGCTGCACCAGGGTAGCGGCCAGGTCGAGCATGGTGGTGGTTTTGCCAGCGCCGGGGTTGCCCAGCACCAGCAGCTTGCCGCCTACATCGCGGCGGTCAAACACCTCGGCAATGGGGGTGCCGGGGGCCAGGGGCTTGGGCGTTTGGTTGGCGGTGCGCAGTTCGCTATCCCAGGGGCGGTTGACCTGGCTGCGCTGCTCGGCCAGGTCGAGGCGAATCAAAATGGCATTGTGCAGCGACTGGCGCAGGCGGTCCTCCACCTCCGTCCACACCGCGCTAATCAGGATTTTTTCGTTGCGATCAGTGCGGTTGGGGGCGGGCTGCTGCTCGGGCAAGCCGTAGTAAATGTTGACCGTGCGCGACTGGTCAATGCGGTTGGCATCCCCAGAGACCAGGTTTGATCGCTCCACCGACCGATCGATGTCAATGTTGCGCTCCCCCCTTGCCGATGCACCATCGAGCTGCTGAGGGGTCAGAACAATCAGCCAAGGCCGTGCGTAGGGCCTCTAGCCCTGGGCCAATGCTCTCCAGCCAGGTAAACAGCTCGGGCACCCGCTGGCCGCGAGGGGCGAGGGCGGGGGAAATATTGGCCGACGGCGGATTGAGGTTAAACAACACCTGGTTGAACTGGGCCTCGGGCAGATCGAGCAGGTATTGGTAGAGGTCGCTGCGGCTGTGGGGAATGGGCATGGAGGGCGGCGGCAGTTTCTCTAACTATAGTCTCAGCCCCCCAGGTCTCAGCCCCAAAACTGGCGAAAATCTTCGTCGGCGGTGCTGAGCTGGGCCCAGGGGGCACCCCACTGCTGCACAATCTCGGTTAGGCGGGCGCAGGCGGGGCGTTCGGTAGCGTAGTGGCCCGCGTCGATGAGCACCAGGTTGCGATCGCGCCCTTCCTGAAACTGGTGAAACTTGCAGTCGGCGGTGAGGTAGGCCTGGGCCCCGGTGCTGGCCACCGCCCCCAAAAAGCTGGCCCCGCTGCCCCCCAGCACCGCCACCCGATCGATGGTTTGCCCCAGATCGGCGGCGGGGGAGTAGAGCAGCCGCGGCGGCGAGAGCTGAGCCTGAATCAGATCGAGCAGGGCTTGCAGGGTGAGGGCGGGGCTGAGATCGCCCACCCGCCCGTAGCCAATGCCGGGCTGGGTGGGCACCACGGGGGCCGGGTTTTGCAAATGCAGCAGCTGGGCCAGTAGGTCGGCGGTGCCGTCGGCCACCTGGTCAAAGTTGGTGTGGGCGGTGTAGATGCCGATGCCGTGGGTGATGGCCTGCTGCACCATGTCGCCCACCGGGTCGCCCTGCACCACGGTTTTGAGCGGGCTAAAGATCAGCGGGTGGTGGGCCAAAATGAGGTTGACGGCCACCCCCTGCTGACGGAGCTGAAGGGCTTCGGCCATGACCGCTAGGGTGGGGGTGAGGCACACCAGCACGTGGGCGGGCTGGTCGAGAATGCCGGGCTGCACCTGCCAGCCGCAGTTATCCCAGCTTTCTTGCCAGGCGGGGTTGGCCCAGGCTTCGAGTTTGGAGATCAGATCTGCGATCGCACATGCCATACAAAAAACCGCTGGGCGGGGTAGCTCGGGTCTGGGAGAAAACTCCCCCAGTTTACCGCGCTAGCCCCCAACCAACGGCGTCAGGAACGTCTGTGGAATAGCTAAACCATCGGGCCTGCTGTCGCCTAGGGCGACCTACTTGGTGACGTTGCTCAGAGCGTCTTTAATTTGATCCATGGGCGAGGTGGCCTGGGCCGAGTTGTCGGGCCGGTTCATCTGGCGGGCATCGGCATTTTTCTGCACCTCGTTGAGCCCCTTGTTGGCCCGGTCGAGCATTTTGTCACCGTCGAGGGCATTTTCAGGCCGCACCGACTTTTCAGCTTCGTTGTACACGTCGTCGAGCTGCACAGTGCCCTGCTCGGGGCGACTGGGGGTGCTGCTATTGGCGAAGGCCGGAGCAGCGGTTAGCAATACCAGGGCACAGGAAAGTGCGATCGCAACGTTACGCATCCAGGTGGTGGCAGCAGCAAACAAAGATTTCATCATCTAGTCTCCTAAGTCGGATAAAAAGTCGGGCCCTACAGGTAGACCGCCTAAGCAGCCGCCGTGAGCTAAGACTCCCTCGTTATACCGACTTAAGATCCCCCGCTGAATCGCCCCACAGGGATAGAGCCAGGGTAGAGATATCGCCCCTCCATCTACATCCCCAGGCAGAGAGGGCCTGCCCCCAGCCCATTTGCGGTCACGCCGTCGTCTACAGCCAAAACCCCCGACTGCCCCGGCCCAGATATCTCACCAGATATCTCTGCGGCCAGGTTGCTCAGTCGGGGGCTTTTAGGCTCCGGTGGTTAGCGGCAGGCTCAGTCTAGCCAGCCTTCACCAAAAACTTCTCCGGAATCTGCGTGTACTGGCTGACAATCTCCCGAAACTCCTCGCCATCTACGGTTTCGCGCTCCAGCAGCACATCCACCAGGTGATCCATCAGCACCCGGTGTTCGCGCAGCAGCGTGCGGGCCCGGTTCAGGCAGTTCAGCGCAATGCCGCGCACCTGGGCATCAATTTTGCTGGCCATTTCCTCCGACACCTCGCTGCGCGGCATCAGGTTACGGCCCAAAAACACCTGGTTATCCATGCTCTCCAACGCCACCGGGCCCAGCTCCGACATGCCGTAGAGGGTCACCATTTGGCGGGCCAGGTTCGTCACCTGCTGAATGTCACCACTGGCCCCGGTGGAGGTTTCGTCATCGCCAAACACCTCGGCCTCGGCGGCAAAGCCCCCCAGCGCCACGGTAATTCGGTCAATCAGCCAGTTGCGGGTGTAGAGGCCGCTGTCGATGATGTCCTCATTGGGCAGCGACTGGGTAAACCCCTCCACCCCGCCCGAGCGCGGGATAATCGTCACCTTGTTGAGCTCGTCGGAGTGGGTGAGCAGCGTGGTCAGCAGGGCGTGGCCCACCTCGTGGTAGGCGGTCATGCGCTTGCGGCTGCTGTCCAGCAGGGGGGTGAGGCTGAGGCCAATGGTAATGCGGTCAATGGCATCCTCAATTTCCAGCATGGTCATCGCCTCCTTGCGGCGGCGGGCCGTCAAAATCGCCGCCTCGTTCAGCAGGTTGGCCAGCTCCGCCCCCGAAAAGCCTGGGGTGCGGCGAGCCACCGCCGCCAGCGACACATCCGGGGCAATTTTTTTGTTGCGGGCGTGCACGTCTAAAATCGACAGCCGCCCCTTGTAGGTGGGCAGATCGACCACCACCTGGCGGTCAAACCGGCCCGGCCGGAGCAGGGCCAAGTCGAGCACATCGACCCGGTTGGTGGCCGCAATCACAATGATGCCGCTGTTGCCCTCAAAGCCATCCATCTCGGTGAGCAGCTGGTTCAGGGTTTGCTCCCGCTCGTCATTGCCGCCGCCAATGCCCGCCCCGCGCTGGCGACCCACGGCATCAATCTCGTCGATAAACACAATACAGGGCGCGTTTTCTTTGGCCTTGCGGAACAGGTCGCGCACGCGGGAGGCCCCCACGCCCACAAACATTTCCACAAACTCCGAACCTGAAATGCTAAAGAAGGGCACCGCCGCTTCCCCGGCAATCGCCTTCGCCAGCAGGGTCTTACCGGTCCCCGGCTGGCCAATCAGCAGCACCCCCTTGGGAATGCGCGCCCCAATGGCGGTAAATTTCTCCGGGCTCTTTAAGAAAGAGACCACCTCTTGCAGTTCTTCCTTGGCCTCTTCAATGCCCGCCACATCGTCAAAGACCACGCCGGTCTTCGCTTCCATTTGAAAGCGAGCCTTCGACTTGCCAAAGCTCATGGCGTTGCCGGCCCCAGCCGCCGAGCGCCGCAGCAGCAGCAGCAGCCCAAAAATTAGAATCAGCGCCAGCAGCGAATTAGTCGCCAGCCAGGCCAGCGCCCCGCTGCTCGACGAGTCGCGAATTTCTACATCCACATCGTTGTCGCGCAGGCGGCGAATCAGTTCGGCATTGCTCTCGCCCGCAAACAGCACCACCTGCTGGGGGGCCGCATCCTCCGCTGCGCCTTCGAGCTGCACGTAGGCAATGCCGCGGGTTTCATCCAGGTCTACCTGCTCCACCTGGCCCTGCTCAATTTTTTCTAAAAATTCGCCGTAGGAGAGCCCGTCGTCGGGCTCAGTTTGGGCCAGGGCGGCGGGCAGGGGCATCAAACTTTGCAGCAAAAACCAGCCAACGGTGATCAGGCCAGTTGCTCCGGCGCGGGCAGGGCGGGCGGCTTGCTTACCAGAGGAATGCATGGGCATAAGCGAGTTAACTCAGCGAGACTGTACCCGGGAGCTAGTATCCCTAGATACCGGATGGGCTGTTCACTAGTCTAACCTCCCGCCCCTGAAATGACCGCCCAGCCTGCCTACCTTTTGAACTCGCGGGTTGAACCAGCGGGGGCTCACAGCTGCGGCGTTGTCCTCAAAAACAGCATTGGCCCCGAAGATTACCTTCGAGGCCAATGCCATGTATGAAGTAAATGCTCTGGAGAACAGATGCTTTTTAGAACGGGCCTGACGAGATTCGAACTCGCAACTTCCGCCGTGACAGGGCGGTGCTCTAACCGGTTGAACTACAGGCCCTTGGGTTGGGCAATTTCTATTCTGTGCCTTGGGGGTGCTTTTGTCAAACAGCTGGCGGAAATTTCTGAAAATTCTTTTTGTGGGGCCTATTCCATAAACTCCAGCACGGTCACGGCGGGGGTGGGCAGGTGCTCAAAGCGGCTGGCGGTGGTTTCGATGCGGCGCAGCTGCCCCAGGGCCAGACTACAGGGCATGCCGTACTTGGCCTGCACCCGGTCACTGGCAATGGTGAGGGCGGTGCGCGATCGCGCCACAAAGTCGGCCAGGGGGTAGGCGGTCGCCACGGCAAAGTAGTCTTTGACCACCAGGGAGGGGGAGTAGCAGGTTTCCTGGTGGCCGTCGGGCCATTGAATTTGAAAGCGAATTTCGGGCATGGGGAGGGGAGGGAGGTGGGGGAGTTAGGGAGTAGAGGAGTAATGGAGTGGGCAGGGGAGTGGTGGGTTCAAAGTTCAAAATTTTGCCTTTTCAACTTTGAATTTTGCATTCTACCTACCCTATTACCCCATCACGGTCTGCGCCAGTCGGCGATGTTCCAGGTGCTGAGGTCCCAGGGGGTGAGGTCAATGCCCTCCAGGCGGTTGCTGACGCCGGAGACATCGGCGCGGTGGACGATGGGCAGCACCGCCGCTTCGTTGATCAGCAGGTCATTCATTTGAATGAATAGATCCTGGCGGGTCTCGGGGTCGAGTTCTACCGCCACCTGCTGCCAGAGGGCGTCGTAGGCGGGGTTGCAGTGGCGGGCGTAGTTGCTCTTTGACCAGTCGTTGGCCTTTTGGGCAATTTCGGCGCAGGTGTAGGTCTGCATGTAGGAGCCAGGGTCGGGGTTGGTGTTGCCGGTGGCAAACATTTGCAGGTCTGCCGAAAACCGGTCGAGGGTGTCGCGGTTGGCGGGGTCGCCCGAAAAGTAGACGCTGGCGTCGATGCCCTTGAGCTCGACCCCAATGCCCAGCTGCTCCAGGGATTGTTTGACGATTTCCTGGGTCTTTTGGCGCACCGGGTTGACCGAGGTTTGAAAGACCACCTGCATTTCTTGGCCGTTGCGATCGCGGGTGCCGTTGCCGTTGCTATCGACCCAGCCCGCCCCATCCAGCAGGGCGGCGGCGGCCTCGGGGTCGTAGCTGTAGCTGGTGTTGGGGGAGGCAAAGGGGCCGGGGGCCACCAAAAAGTTGGTGGTGGCCTTTCCGGTGGGGCCGTAGAGCTGGGCGGCGATGGTCTCGCGGTCGATGGCCAGGTTGATCGCCTGGCGCACCTGGGGGTCGCTAAAGAAGGGGTGGGGAAACTCCACGCTGGAGGTTTCGCCGTCGGCGGTGGCCTGGTTGGGGTCGGTGAAGTTGAAAATAATGCGCTCCACCAGGGAGCCAAAGTTGGCCACCACCTGGCCCTGACCAGCGGCTTCTAGCTGTTTGAGAATGGCGGCCTCGACCTGGAGGTTGTTGGCGTAGTCAACATCGCCGGTCTGCAGCACCGCCCGGGCCGCCGAGGTGGCGTCGCCGCCGCCCTTGAGCTCTACCCGGCTAAAGGCGAGCTGGTCGGCGTCGCGGTAGTTGGGGTTGGCTTCGTAGACGATCACATCGCCGGGGGTGAAGCTGGTCACCCGGTAGGGGCCGGTGCCCACGGGCATGGTGTTGGCGGGGGCCTCGCGGCCGTTGGCGCCGTTGTAGGTTTCAAACATGTGCCGGGGCAGCACCATGCCCTCGGTGCCGGTAAACACCAGGTACCAGGCGGGGTTGGGCTCTTTGAAGGTGATTTTGACGGTGGTGTCGTCTAGGGCTTCGACTGTCTGCACCAGCTCGTAGCTGCCAGCGTTGACGGTGGCCACCTCGGGGTTGACGATGAACTCGTAGGTGAAGGCGACGTCGGCGGCGGTGAAGGGGGTGCCGTCTGACCAGGTGATGCCTTCCTTGAGTTTCCAGGTGACGGAGGTGCCGTCGGCGGCGACGCCGCCGTTGTCGAGGGTGGGTTCTTCGGCGGCTAAAAACAGCACCATGTTGCCGTCGGCGTCGAAGCTGGCCAGGGGCTCTAGGGTGATGCGGCTGGCCTCGGAATCTTTGAACCCGCTGGAAAAGTGGGGGTTGAGAATGGTGGGGGCCTGCCAGTAGAGCAGGCGCAGGGTGGGGTCGGCGGCGGGGGAGGGCTCGGCTCCGGTGTCGGTGGAGGCCGATTGGGGGGCGCGGCAGCCGCTAAACAGCAGCACACAGAGACCAGCAGCAGCGACGGCACGAACGTTCATGGGCAACTCACGATAAGACTGGGGCCGTGGCTATCCGACGATCCCCAGGCATTAGCGTAGCGGGTCGGTGGATTCGGATGGTAAGCCAGGATACCAATCTGGCCCCAGGGTCAGCACCCGATCGACCCCCTCCTGAATCGAGGGCGGGGCCCCCCGCAGCTGGCGGTGCATGGCGGTAATGACGGGGGTGGGTACGGGGTGCGATCGCACCCCATTGCGATCCAGCGCCAGCCCCAAAGGCACATCCAGCCAGACCAGCGTAATCGGGTCAAAGCCCACCTGGCGAGCCGCCCC
The DNA here is from genome assembly GCA_035466075.1 of Nodosilinea sp. Classification (GTDB taxonomy): domain Bacteria; phylum Cyanobacteriota; class Cyanobacteriia; order Phormidesmidales; family Phormidesmidaceae; genus Nodosilinea. The sequence goes on from DATIVG010000279.1 coordinate 7,392, forward strand.
AATCACCTCCCGCCGGTGCCGCCGCCGCGCATTGGTGGCGTCATAAATCACCCCGGCCAGCTCCCCCCGGCGAATCGCCGCCACTCCACTGCGCCACTGCCCCAGCACCTGCTGCCAGATCTGCGACCAGTCGCCCTGAATGCTTTCGTCGCCGTAGAGCTGGGCCCGCAGGGCATCGGTTGACACCACGCAGTAGCCGGGGTGGGCCGCCACAAAGGCCCTCGCCCAGCTCGACTTGCCGCTGCCGGGAATACCCACCAGCAGCCCCAGGGGCACAGGCATCCGATCGGCCATCACCAGCGGCCCTAGATGGTCATACCGTCCGGAATCACCGCGTTTTTGAGCACCACCACAATGCCGCTGCGAATGTAGAAGCCCAGGTCTTCGCGCTCCGCCTCCTGGACGTTATCCTTATTGACGATTTGCACATTGCGGCCAATGCGGGCGTTTTTATCGATGATGGCGCGGCGAATCACCGACCCCTCGCCAATGCCCATCGGAATTTTGCCGCGGGTGAGGTGCTGGCTGCTCTCCGACCAGGGTTCGTAGTAGTCGGCCCCCATCAGCAGCGAGTCCTCGATCACGCAGTCGGCGTTGATGCGCTGGCGCAGCCCCACCACCGAGTGGTGAACGCGGCAATTCTTGAGAATACAGCCCTCGGTAATGCTCGACTGGGTAATGTGGCAGTCTTGCAGCTTGTTGGGGGGCAGGTAGCGGGCGCGGGTGTAGATGGGCGCGTCCTCGTGGTAGAAGCTGAAGTCGGGGTGGGGCTGCTGGGTCAGCGCCAGGTTGGCATCGTAGAACGCTTCGATGGTACCGATATCTTCCCAATAGCCATCAAACAGATAGGCCTGCACATTGTAGTCGCGGGCCGACGCCGGAATAATTTCCTTGCCAAAGTCAGTCTGGTCGAGGTTTTTGCGCAGCAGATCGATCAGCACCTGCTTTTTAAAGACGTAGATGCCCATAGAGGCAATAAACGGCTTTTCCTCCGCCTGCTCGGGGCTCAGCCCCAGCGAGGTGGTATCGACTCTCATCTGCTCCAGGGCCTCACCCTTGGGCTTTTCGCTAAAGTCCACCACCCGGCCGCTGCCGTCAACCTTCATCAGACCAAAGTCTGAGGCCTGCTTGTAGCCAATCGGCACCACCGACAGGGTGATGTCGGCGTTGGTGGAGCGGTGGCGCTGCACAAACAGGCTGTAGTCCATGCGGTAGAGGTGGTCACCGGAGAGAATGATGAAATCCTCTACGTTCCAGGAGTCAAACAGCCACAGATACTTGCGCACGGCGTCGGCGGTGCCCTGAAACCAGCTGGGGCTCTCCGGGGTTTGCTGGGCCGCCAGCACTTCCACAAAACCTTCGGTAAACTGCGAAAACTGGTAGGCGCGACCGATGTGCCGGTTCAACGAAGCGGAGTTGAACTGGGTCAGCACATAGATCTTATTGATCTCAGAGTTGATGCAGTTGCTGACGGGAATATCAATTAAGCGGTATTTACCGGCTAGGGAAACCGCTGGCTTAGCTCGAAATTTAGTTAATGGATAAAGGCGAGTGCCGGCACCGCCACCTAAAATTATGGCCAGAACTGATTTCACAAGATACCCTCGATAAGCCCCGTAAACAGGCCAGTTTTACACCATTTCATTGCACATTTACAGTGTGAGCCCGAGGGTACCGCTTGACAAGGGGGATCGCTAAAGATTGTGACGGAATGTGACCTGTAACACGATAGCGATTTTCGCTCCTCCCCCCAGGTGCAGCCCAACCGTCGCAGGCCTCGCCCAGGGCGGATAGCAGCCCGGTGAGGCAGCGGCTGCTCAGCCAGCAGCCAACCATTCTCCGCGACTAAATAGCCAGCTGTTCAGTCGCGATGGGGTGCGATCGCACCCCATCGCGCCCTCAAGGTTATCCTGTCGCGGTCTTGCCCCTGTCGCGGTCTTGCCAATGAGCATGGCTGGCGTTCACCTCAAACCCCGACAGACCATCCAAACATCCCCAGGGAAGCAGGCCCAGGCCATTCCCCAGAGCAGTCCCCACCGGAGCACCCCCAGCAGACCAAACCGACCCTTGCCAACACAGTACAAACGCATTACTATTGGTGCATGCGTACTGATGGGTACAACCGTTCCCACCCCGGCTCTAGCCTTCCTGGTGAACCCTTGGCCCCAGACACTGCTGATCTGTTATCCCCACGAGAGTTTCCTATGACCACGACTACCGCCCCCCGCAGCCGTTCCGCCGCTGGTGCGTCTCGGTCTACGGCCAAGGCTCGCGGCCCCCAAGCGGCCAGCGCTACCACCCCGGTGCTCGCCCTCGATGCGGGCAACTACGACCTCAAGTTTTTTACCGGCAGCGGCCACCCCAAGGCCATTCGCTCGGTGCGCTACCAGCTGCCCCAGGGCCGTGACGCCGTCAGCTTTTCCGAAGCCTCTCCCCTCATTGAACTGCCCGACGGTCGCCGTTACCACTTTGGGGCCCAGGCCTACAAGTACCGCCGCCAGCAGCAAACCGTCATTGAAAACAAAGTGGAGTTGGCAAAGCTACACCTCTACGCCTGTCTAGAGACCCTGCCTGGCGACGTGGCCGACTACAGCCTCAATCTCCAGGTCTCTACCCCCGACCCCGCCCGCAACGGCGAAGACATGCGGGCCCAGCTGCTCGGGGTTCACGAGTTTACCCGCAACGATGTCGCCTTTCGCGTCAATGTGGAGTCGGTCGAGGTGGCCCGCGAAGGCATGGGTGCCTACCAATATGCCAAAACCCAGGGAGTGATTCCGGCCCAGGGCTACACCATTGTGATCGACATCGGCGGCGGCACCTGGCTCACTCGCCTGGTCGATGCCGACGGCGAAGTGATCGATGAAAACATCATGGATCGCGGCGGCACCTACGAGCTGGCCACCGCCATCAGCTTCGACCACCGCCTCACCGACCACCTGGGCAGCAGCGCCGACCCCTGCATTGTCATGGATGGCTTTCGCATCGATCACGTCTACGCCGACACGGGGCTAGCCTGGGCCAGCTGGCTCGACGAGTACCTCGATCCCTGGTTTAAAGGCATCTTTCAAACGGTGAAGGCCCAGTACACCCCCTACATGCCTCGGGTCACACGGTTTTTAGTGACCGGCGGCGGCTCCCACCTGATTGCCGATCGCCTCCAGGGGCATGAGCTGTTTGCCATCATGGGCGACCCTCAATTTGCCAACGTTCGCGGCCTGTTTTTGATGACCGGTGACAACCAACTATGTATGACCACCAAGTAAAGTCCGGCACAACCCGGCAAGACAACAAAGTGCGTCTCAGCCAAGACGTGCTCGAAAAAGCCGATCGCATCGCCGCTGAGTGGGGCCTTAAAAACGCCCGCGCTGCCGTAGAAGCCGTGTTTCGCCGCTACTGCGACGACTATCTCTACAGCCGGCCCGCCGATGTGGGGGACTTTGTCGCCCATGAAAGCTCTCCACAGGGCTACGGCAGAACTCTGCCTGCCCCAGGCAGTCGCTCAGAGAGGCGATCGCCCCCCCCCTCGCCCAAGTGTGAGGCGCTGGATGCCCTCGATCAGCTGTTAGCGCTTTGATTCTGGCGTGCGATCCTTGTGTTCAGGGAACCCATGCCGAATTGGAGACCTGGCGGAGATGCTAGCGGAGCGGAGTCAAAGCTACTATCTCCGCCCTTAAGCCTATGAACTCATGGCTTCAGGACGCGGAGGCCGCCGCCCTGTGGTCGTGGTCCGTTGGTAGCCCTACCAACGGGGCGGCGGGCACGTTTACAACCACCGATGTCGATTTCAACAGCCTGGTGGGCACCTACGCGGTTTCCCCGTTCACCCTGGAAAGCCTGAACGGCAACCCGGTGAGCGCGATCGATACAGGGTTATCGTTTTCCCCTAGCTTTGTCTACAACTCCGCCACCAACTACGGGTTCACTAATAGCCTTGGGTGCTTCGACTCTGGGGTGCAGACTTTCAATGGCAGCGTTGGAAGATTCCTACTGTCTGGCAGCGCCGCTTACCAAGCGTCAATACCTCCTGGGTTTCGACGGCTTAGCGTTGTTAACCTCTTTAATATAGATTCTGCTTTTCAAAACCCAGTCGATCTCCAAGTCAGCCTCCTGTCTACCCCTCCCGATCCCACCCCCATTCCCACCCCGGCGTTGCTGCCGGGGCTGGCGGGTCTGGGCCTAGCCACCCTGCGTAAAAAGCAGGCGGCTGCCGCCGATTCCTAGGGTCTCTGGTGCTGGCCTGGGGGGTGTGCCTAGCCTTGCCCCCCAGGCTCCACGGTTTCAACACCTATTTCAGACGCTGGCGAAGGAGCGCAGGTACTGTGGCACAATGGAAGACACCTTTAAATTTTGTTGTCATCTTTTGAAACGCCTGTGAATTCTACTGTTGCGACCCCTTCGGCCACCTTTGCCCCCGCCCGCCGCGCGGTATTTCCCTTCACCGCCGTGATTGGCCAAGACGACATGAAGCTGGCCCTGCTGCTCAACGTCATCGACCCAAAGATTGGCGGAGTGATGATTATGGGCGATCGCGGCACCGGCAAATCCACTACCATTCGCGCCCTGGCCGACCTGCTGCCCGAGATCGAGGTCGTAGCCGACGACCCCTTCAGCCGTTCGCCCCAGGATCGCGACGTGTGGGCTGAGCGCGGCACCGACGACCTGCCCGTGGCGCTCAAGAAAGTGCCCATGGTTGACCTACCCCTGGGGGCCACCGAAGACCGGGTCTGCGGCACTATCGACATCGAAAAAGCTCTCTCTGAGGGTGTCAAAGCCTTTGAACCGGGCCTGCTGGCCAAGGCCAATCGCGGCATTCTCTATGTAGACGAGGTCAACCTGCTCGACGACCACCTCGTAGACGTGCTGCTCGACTCCGCCGCCTCGGGCTGGAACACCGTGGAGCGCGAGGGCATCTCCATTCGCCACCCGGCTCAGTTTGTGCTGGTGGGCTCGGGCAACCCCGAGGAAGGGGAACTGCGGCCCCAGCTGCTCGACCGCTTTGGCATGCACGCTGAAATTCGCACCGTGCGCGACCCCGAGCTGCGGGTGCAAATTGTCGAGCAGCGCTCCGAGTTTGACCAAGATCCCGGTGCCTATCTGGCCAAGCACCAAGCAGCCCAGGAGGCCCTTCAAGCCCGTCTGGTTGAGGCCCAAACCCGGCTGCCTGGGGTCAACCTCGACCACGAAGATCGAGTGCGTATCTCTGAGGTCTGTGCAGAGCTCGATGTCGATGGGCTGCGGGGCGATATTGTTACCAACCGGGCCGCCAAGGCGATTGCCGCCTACGAGGGCCGCACCGAAGTCACCCTGGACGACATCAAGCGGGTGATTGTGCTCTGCCTGCGCCACCGCCTGCGCAAAGACCCCTTAGAGAGCATCGACTCGGGCTATAAGGTCGAGAAGGTGTTTTGCAAGGTGTTTGGCCTGGCCGACCCCGATGAGGCTGCCGTCAACGGGCGCCAGCCGGTGGGGGCGCGGTAAGCAGTCCTGTGGGTCAGCGCATTCTCGGGCTTGACCCAGGACTAGCCATTCTAGGCTTTGGGGTGATTGACGGGGCCGACCTCTCGGCCCCTGCCGCCTCTGGCACCCACGCCGAGGCGGCAGTGGTTGATTTTGGTGTGATTGAAACCCCGGCCAAAACGCCGGTGGGCGATCGTCTCTGCACCATCTACACCGATCTGCACAGTCTGCTAGAGCTGTACAAGCCCGATTTGGTGGCGATCGAGAAGTTCTTTTTTTACCGCATGGGCAACACTATCTTGGTGGCCCAGGCGCGGGGGGTGGTGATGCTGGTGCTGGCCCAGCACAGTCTGCCCTTTGTGGAATTTACTCCGGCCCAGGTGAAGCAGGCGCTGACGGGCTACGGCAATGCCGATAAGTCTGAGGTGCAGCAGGCGGTGGCCCGAGAGCTGGGTCTGGAGCGCATTCCTCGCCCGGACGATGCCGCCGATGGCCTGGCCCTGGCGCTGGCGGCCTGGTATCAGCGGTAGGGCCAGTTTAGGTTTCGGATTCCCAGTTTTGGGTTAGGAGTAGAGTTTACTTTCTCATAGCAAATCCAAAATCGATATTACTTTCCTGCTGAGGCAATCGCCTGCTGCCCCTGCTGCGACAGCGCAAAGCCCAAAAAGGCTTGCACCGCAGGATCGTTAGCATCTGTATAGACGTAGTAAAGCTGCCGC
>DATIVG010000280.1:0-12614 GCA_035466075.1 Nodosilinea sp.
GGAAGCTGAATTTCCACTGGTTTTAACCGAAGCTTTGGGTGCAGCCAAGAGTGCGCTGTTTTCATCCGTGGCAACGCCGGAAGAAGCAGAGGCGATCGACAATTTACCGTAGCCGATCCATAGGCTTGATCGGCCATGGGAATAGCTACGCTACCGGTAGCGCTCAAGCTGGGGCGAATATCCCCATGATTCGCTACCGGTAGCATCCTGCGATCGCTTTACCGTCTAGTAGTAGGTGCCTACCTTGCGGTGGTGAATGGCGGTCTGGCCGTCGGGGTCAGACACCTTGCCGTCGTGGACCGTGCAGTACACGATCCAGTGGTCGCTCACCTCCATGCGGCTGGTGACCTCGCACTCCACGTAGGCCAGGGCGTCGGCCAGCAGGGGCGAGCCGTTGGTGGCGGGGCGGGTGCGCACCCCGGCAAACCGGTCGGCACCGGGGGCAAACCGCTTGAGAAAATGCTTCATCAGGCCCAGGTGCTTGCCCTCTTCGAGCACGTTGAGCACAAAGGTGTCGCCCACCTGCATCAGCGACTCAATGGCGCGATCCTTGGCCACCGCCACCGTAAAGCCTAGGGGCTCAAAGCTGGCCTGGGCCACCCAGGAAGCCAGCATGGCGCTGGAGAGCTCGCCCTTCTTGGCGGTAATGATGTAGAGGCCGCTGCTGATCCGGCCCAGGGCTTTTTCCAGATCGGCATCGAGGGATTTCAGCTTTTTCAGCTTGGCCGCCTGGGCGAGGCCCTGGCCCAGGTCGGTGCCCGCCTCCTGGCAAAACTGGTAGACCGCCTCGGTGGGGGTGTCTTTGATGCGAATCGGGGCAAAGGCAGCGATCAGCTCCAGGTCTTGGAATTTGTTGGCCAGGGGGTCTACCGGCTCGTCGTCGCCGCCGTAGGACTCAAACAGGCCAATGGTTTGCTTGCCGTGTACCGCCGCCAAAATGGTGCCCAGGGTGGCCTGGGTCTCCTGGGCCCCGGTGCCCGAGGTGGGGGGCATGCCAATCACCAGCCCCTTGGCGCGGGCCACCAGCTCCGTCACCTCCTGGGGGTCGGCGGAGCGCATGTCCATCATTTCTACCGCAACGCCGGTTTTGGTGATGCCGTGGGCAAGGGCCTGGGAGAGGCGATCGCTAAACCCGTAGTCGGAAACGTAGAACACCGCCACCAGGTCTTCGGCTTTGGTTTTTTCCTGGCTCCAGCGCTGGTAGCGGCCGGTGAGCTCGCCCACGTTGTAGCGCAGCAGCGGGCCGTGGCCGGTGGCGACCATCTGCACCGGGGGCAGGGCGGTCATGCGCTTCATGGCGCCCAGCACCGAGCGGGCGTTGGGCGCCATCAGGCATTCGTAGTAAAACCGAAAATCAGGGGAAATCAGCTCTAAGTCTTCGTCGTAGACCGCATCGCTGCAAAAGTGCAGGCCAAAGGCGTCGCAGGTAAACAGCAGGCCGGTTTTGTGGTCGTAGGTAAAGATGGTGTCGGGCCAGTGCAGGTTGGGGGCGCTGACAAACTCCAGCACGTGGCCGTTGCCCAGGTCCAGGGTGTCGCCATTTTTGACGATCAGCCGCTCGAAGGGGCGGTGCACCAGGTCTTCAAGAAATGCGATCGCAACTTTAGCGCCCACCACTACCGCCTGGGGGGCCAGCTCCAGCACATCGCGCACCAGACCGCTGTGGTCGGGCTCGGTGTGGCTAATCACCAGATAGTCAATGGTTTTGGGGTCGATCTCGCCGGTCAGGGTCTTCAGGTACAGCTCCCGAAACTTGGCGTGGGAGGTATCCACCAGGGCCACTTTTTCGCCGCGCACGATGAAAGAGTTGTAGGTGGTGCCGTTTTGCAGGCCAAACTCAATGTCAAAGCGATCGCGATCCCAATCCAGGGATCGAATGGTGGTGGTGTCTTCGGCCACCCCCTCGACCTGAACCGTGAGGCGCTTTTGCGCGGTACCCGGTGCGGCTGCAACCATTGATAACCTCCTAAAAACCTGGACTATCTGCCCGCAGACCAGGGGCGGGCTGAGTCAGCAAAACGTTTCTTAATATGAATATTCTCGCTTTAAACGCTCTGGCCGGGGGGTCAAAATCCCTTATGGCTCCGATTCAAATCGGTAACCCTGGGCAATCGGTGCCGCGACACCGCCAGGCGTTCTCCCCGTCGCCAGCGCCAGCATCCCCCGGCCTCGGCCCCTGCGGCCAGCGCCGTTTTGGGGGTTGCGCAAACTTCACAGACCGAGCTTGGGCAGGATAAGTTCAGCCCAGTTCACCTAGACACCCCAGCAACCGCAGCAAAATGCGGCCTTAACGTCAAAAATTCTGCCATTGTGTAACGCGCATATCTTTTCTGGGGAACAAATCGCAACTACATTAAGCTAAATATTCCTGATCACGCCACCCAGACTGTGTAGGACTGCGACCTTCAGGGTGTCGACCAACCGTTTCCGCCAGCCGTCCCTACGCAGAGATTTTAGCTAGACGCGGTCACGACCGACCGCAGGTTCGCTGCAGGTTCAGGCTGGCCTGCACCTCACAACCGCTCGATTTTAATTGGACGCACGCTTAGGGGATTGCCAACACCGTGGAAGCACCGCAGAAACTCGCCTTTATTGTTCAGTCGAACCGTCTCCAGGGGCTGATGTGGCAGGCCCTGCTAAAGTCTCAAAAGCTGGCTGTCATTCTCGAGCCCGCCAAGAGCGACCTGGCCGACTGCATTAGCCAAATTGCCGAGGCAGGGCTGACCTTGCCCGACGTGATCGTGCTCGATGCCGAGGCCGCAGAGCTCAACCCCTACGAGTTTTGCCGCTGGTGTCGGGAAGCCTTCCCCAAGATGCAGATTTTTATCACCCGCTGCCGCCAGCCCCGCATCTCTGAGACCGAGCGGCGCTGGGCCAGACAGCAGGGGGCCACTGACTTTCTCAGCGGCTTTGACCGCGACACGCTGATGAGCAGCGCCACCGGCAATGTCAAGCGCATTCTCACCAGCCTCGATTATCCCTTCCTCAACGAAAAGGCGCTGCTGACCGTTCTGCTCAATATTCGTCGCCAGCTGAGCACCACCCAGCCCGCCGATGCCGCAGCCAAGCCGAGCCGCGATCGCACCTCCGCCAATGGCACCCTGGCCGGGCTCACCCTGGCCACCTCCCAGACCGCTGCTACCCCAGCCCCTGGTACTCCAGCCCCTGACGCAGCCCCCGGCCCCGACCCCCTCAACGACGTGGACTGGGTGGCCTCAGGCCTGCGGGCGCTGAACAGCGGCCTGCCCAAGAAGATTGTCAGCAAGGAGTCATTTACAGCGCCCCCGCCCGCCGTCAAATCCAGCGCGCTGCCCAAGCCGCCCAGCCCCGAGAAGCTGGCGGATGGCACCGCAGTACGCCGCTATCGGGGCGTGGTGTATTAACCGCACCCAGGTAGCCGCTGATTGCATTCCAGGCAAAACATTCCAGAAACCAAAAAGAGTGGGCGTACCCCAGTACGCCACTGCTTTTTGCAGGCATTGGGGCCTAGATTGACAGCTACGCCTCTGGTTCAGGGGCGGGATCGCTCGCTTTTTTGGCCGCCGACTTGGTCGTTTTAGAGGCTGTGGTGCTGGACTTGGTGGTTTTGGCCCGAGTCGAGGTTTTGGTTCCCGTGGCAGACTTGGCAGACGACTTGGCCGTAGACGACTTGGCCGCCGTCGTTTTAGTAGTTTTCTTAGCGCCGCTGGCTTTGCTCGCCGCCGCCGTTTTAGTGGTGCGCGAGCTACTGGTCTTGCCTCTGCCGCCCTTGGTTTTCTTGGTCGAGGCCTTAGCGTTGAGCCAGCCAATCGCCTGCTCTAACGACACAGCCTCCAAGTCGGTGCCCTCGGGCACCGAGGCATTGACCTTGCCGTGCTTTACGTAGAGACCGTAGGGGCCATTGAAAACCGCCACCGGCTCCTGGTCCTCGGGGTGGGCGCCCAAATCTTTGAGGGGGTCAACTTTTTTGCGGCCGCGACCGGCCTTGGGCTGGGCCAACAGCTCTAGAGCCCGCTCCAGAGACACCGTCAGCACGTCATCATCGCCCTTGAGCGAGCGGTAGTCGCGCCCCTCTTTGCCCTGGTCGTGGACAATGTAAGGGCCAAACCGGCCCTGACCGGCCTTAATTGAAGCCCCAGTGTCGGGGTGAGTCCCCAGCTTGCGGGGCAGCATCAGCAGCCCCACCGCCATCTCCAGGGTGACAGCCTCCAGCTGGGTGCCCTTGGGCAGCGAGGCCCGTTTGGGGTTGGGGTTTTCGTCGGTGGGCTCACCCAGCTGCACGTAGGGGCCGTAGGGGCCAATGCGCAGAAAGATCGGCTCCCCAGTGTCGGGGTGCAGGCCCACCTTGTCGGGGCCCTCCACCTTTTGCTTGATAATGCGCTCGATCTGCTCACCGTCCAGGTCCGCCGGGGGCACATCCGCCGGGATGGAGGCCTTCACCGATTCTTCGCCGGTGCCGATTTCCACGTAGGGGCCGTAGCGGCCAATGCGAATCTTTGCCTCCAGGTCGGCCAGCAGCACCGTGCGGGCGGCGGTGGGGTCGATCTGCGCCTCTCGCTCCTGCACCTGGTGCTCTAGCCCCTGATCCCCGGCGTAGAAGGCCTTGAGGTAGGGCAGCCACTCGACCTCGCCGGTGGAGATATCGTCGAGGGTTTGCTCCATGCGGGCGGTGAAGTGAACATCCACCAGGTCGGGGAAGTTTTGCTCTAGCAACTCGGTGACCGCAAAGGCCGTAAAGGTGGGGATCAGGCTGTTGTTGACCAGGTTGACATAGCCCCGGTCAATGATGGTGCTGATTACGGTGGCGTAGGTACTGGGGCGACCAATGCCCTCGCTCTCTAGCACCTTGACCAGGGTGGCCTCGGTGTAGCGGGCGGGGGGCTGGGTCTCGTGGCCAATGGCGTCGAGATCGGTGCAGCTGAGGGCGTCGCCGGTGGCCAGGGCGGGCAGCAGCACCTCTTGATCTTCAATGGCGGCATCGGGGTCATCGGAGCCCTCGACGTAGGCCCGAAAGAAACCGGGGAAGTCGATGCGCTTGCCCGTGGCGCGGAAAATCGCGTTCTCCACTTCGATGGAAGCGGTGATGTTGGTTTGGCGGGCCTCGGCCATCTGGCTGGCCACGGTGCGCTTCCAGATCAGGTCGTAGAGGGCGGCTTCGCGGCCGGTGAGGCCGGTTTCTTTGGGGGTTCTAAAGGTGCTGCCAGCGGGGCGAATGGCTTCGTGGGCCTCCTGGGCGCCCTTGGATTTGGTGGCGTACTGGCGGGGCTTGGGGCTGAGGTAGTCGGTGCCGTACTTGGTGGTGACGCAGGCCCGCGCCGCCGAGATCGCCTGTTCGGACAGGTGTACCGAGTCGGTACGCATGTAGGTGATGTAGCCCTGCTCGTAGAGGTTTTGGGCGACTCGCATGGTGTCGCGGGCCGACAGCCGCAGCTTGCGGTTGGCCTCCTGCTGAAGGGTTGAGGTGGTGAAGGGCGGGGAGGGTTTGCGGGTGTTGGGCCGCTCTTCGAGATTGCTGACCGTCCACACCCCGGCCTGGAGGCGGGTTTGCAGCTCGCGGGCCTGGGTTTCGTCGAGCAGCACCACGTCGCGCCCGGCGGCGACCTGGCCGGTGGCTTCGTCGAAGTCGCTGCCGTTGGCCAGGCGGGTGCCGCCCAGGGAGTAGAGTTTGGCGTCAAAGGCGTTTTTGTCTTTGAGCAGGCTGGCTTTCAAGTCCCAGTAGGAGCCCTGGCGGAAGGCGCGCCGCTCTTGCTCGCGCTTGACCACGACTTTGACCGCCACCGACTGCACGCGGCCCGCCGACAGACCGCCAGCAATTTTTTTCCACAGCAGGGGGGATAGGGTGTAGCCCACCAGGCGGTCTAAGATGCGCCGGGTTTCCTGGGCGTGGACGAGCTGGCTGTCGATGTCGCGGCAGTTGTTGAGGGAGGCCTGAATCGCCTCCTGGGTGATTTCATGGAACACCATGCGCCGGGTGGGCACCTTGGGGTTGAGCACCTGGAGCAGGTGCCAGCTGATGCTTTCGCCTTCGCGGTCTTCGTCAGTGGCCAGGAGCAGTTCGTCGGCGTCTTTGAGGGCGTCTTTGAGGGTTTTGACGACCTTTTTTTTGTCGCTGGGCACGATGTACAGCGGCGCGAAGTCGGCGTCGGGGTTGACCCCGAGCTGGGCCCATTTTTCGCCCTTGACGTTGGCGGGAATCTCGCTGGCTGAGCGCGGCAAGTCGCGCACGTGCCCCATGGACGCCTCGACTCGGTACCCCGCTGGCAGGTAGTTGCGAATCGTCTTGGCCTTGGTGGGAGACTCAACAATGACAAGGGTTGACATAGGGCTGCTAGGCGCTTTGGTGACAATCGTTAGCAATCGTAGCTGGGCATTCCTAAACTAGCAGAACAAATTTATTGGATCTGTTCAGTGGGTTTGGCTGCCGACGGGTCTGGGGCCAGCGAAAAGCCGGGAGCCTTGGCCTAGAAGCCTTTGGCACGGGGTGTTTTGCCGCGCCAGGGCTGACCCCGGTGATCAACACTGTACTGCACGCCCCCAGCCCTTCCGCCGCCTTCGCCCAGGAAAACTTAACCATTGGCAACCGTAGCCGTAGCGATAGATACCTGGGGCCGAGGGGCCAGGCCCGAGCCTGATAGCCTTGTCTTAATAAATAGATCATTCTTCGAGCCATCGTCTAGCCTGCTTGGCCTGGGCGGGGCAGATTTGCCGGTTCATTTGCCGGTTCAATCGTGGGGATTGGGCCCTGCCCCTGGTCAGGGTCGGAGGGAGCTGGTACCGTTAAGAGTGATCTCGCAGAGTAAGCTACCCATGGATCTCAGCACCCTCGGAGCCCAGCTCAACGCTGGCACCATCTGGCCAGAGGCCGTTCTGTTGGGCACCATTCTGGTGATTTTGGTGGGCGACCTGATTCAGGGGCGCTCATCGTCGGCCTGGACTCCCTACGTTGCGATCGCAGGTGGGCTAGGGGCCGTGGTGGCCCTGGCGCTCCAGTGGTCAATGGCTGACACAGTGGGCTTTTTGGGCGCTTTCAACGCCGATGCCCTGAGCATTTTATTCCGCGGCATCATCGCCCTCTCGGCGGTGGTCACGGTACCGATGGCCATTCGCTACGTGGAGCAGTCGGGCACCTCCCTGGCCGAGTTTTTGGTGATTTTGCTCACCGCCACCCTGGGGGGCATGTTTTTGTCCGGGGCCAGCGAGCTGGTGATGATTTTTGTCGCCCTGGAAACCCTGAGTATTTCGTCGTACCTGCTGACCGGCTACATGAAGCGCGACCCGCGCTCCAACGAGGCGGCGCTGAAGTATCTGCTGATCGGGGCGGCCAGCTCCGCGATCTTTCTCTACGGGTCGTCGCTGCTGTACGGGCTGTCCGGGGGCGAGACCCGGCTAGGTGCGATCGCGGCCAACATTGCCGGTGACGGCACCACCGCCCCCATCGGCCTGGTGGTCGCCCTGGTGTTTGTCATCGCCGGTATTGCCTTCAAAATTGCCGCCGTCCCCTTCCACCAGTGGACCCCCGACGTGTACGAAGGGTCACCCACGCCGGTGGTCGCCTTTTTGTCGGTGGGCTCTAAAACCGCCGGGTTTGCCCTCGCCATTCGCCTCCTGGTCACCGCCTTTCCGCTGGTGTCGGAGCAGTGGCACTTTGTGTTTACCGCCCTGGCGGTGCTGAGCATGGTGCTGGGCAACGTGGTCGCCCTGGCCCAAACCAGCATGAAGCGGCTGTTGGCCTACTCCTCCATCGGCCAGGCCGGGTTCTTAATGATTGGTCTGGTGGTCGGCACCGACGCGGGCTACGCCAGCATGATCTACTACCTGTTGGTCTACCTGTTCATGAACCTGGGCGGCTTTACCTGCGTGATTTTGTTCTCGCTGCGCACCGGCACCGACCAAATCAGCGAATACGCCGGGCTCTACCAAAAGGACCCGCTGCTCACCCTGGGCCTGAGCATCTGTCTGCTCTCCCTGGGCGGCATTCCCCCCATGGCCGGGTTCTTTGGCAAAATCTATATCTTCTGGGCCGGTTGGCAGGCTGGCGCCTACGGGCTGGTGCTGGTGGGCCTGGTCACCAGCGTGATCTCCATCTACTACTACATCCGCGTCATCAAGATGATGGTGGTCAAAGAGCCCCAGGAAATGTCCGACGCCGTCAAGGGCTACCCCGCCATTCGCTGGGATCTGCCGGGGCTGCGCCCCATGCAGGTGAGCCTGATTTTGGCGGTGGTGGCCACCTCCCTGGCGGGCATTCTGTCGAATCCGCTGTTTACCCTGGCCAACGAGGCGGTGCTGCAAACCCCCATGCTGCAACCCCCCGCCGCCCAGGTGGCGATTACGCCGGTAGAGAGCCCGCTCTAGGCCCTCAGCCCGGTCGGCGCGGTTCACAGTTCAGTTGAAAAGGGAGGGATCGCTTCAGCCGATCCCTCCCTTTTTTGATCAAAAATTGACCAGGAAAATTGGGCCGGGCCCTAGGTGGGGCTAGGGGCTTCGGTGGGGGTCACCGCGCCCAGGGCGGTCTTGGGCTGGTCGCTGTAGGCGGCCAGGGGCAGCAGCAGGCGGCTGTGGGTGCGCCCGTCGTCCAGGGTGAGAAAGGTCATTTCTCCACCCAGCTGCTCCATTAAAATTTTGCAGATCGCCAGGTGGAGCCCCGGCGGGCCGTCCAGGGCCGAGGGGGCCAGCGCATCGGCGGGATGGCCATGGTTTAGCTCTTCCAGCAGCTGGTCTGAACAATGGCCATCATCGGTAATCGATAGCTCGACCCAGTCGAGGTTGAGCACTCGGCACCAGAGGTCGATGCGCCCCCCCACGCGGGAACGGTTGCAGGCCGCCGCCATCACCTCGTAGAGAATCAGCTCCAGCTTGAGCATGTCGCCGCCCAGCACCACGTTGCTCTCGTTGTGCACCTTAGACCAGAGCTGGCGGGCCTCTAGAATGGGGTTGACCCGCTCGACCAGCCGGTTGAGCAGGCTGATCAGCGGCATGGTTTGGTACTGGCTGTGGAGCTCCCAGCGTTCGCCCACCAGCACGGCTTCAGAGCTCTCCATCAGGGTGGCAATCTGGCTGTGCAGTCGCTGCAGGTCGTTGCTGACGGCGCTGTCCCTATCCTGGAGCTGCCCCAACTCCTGGCACAGCTGCCCCAGGGTGCGGTAGAGATCTTCAAGGCGATGGTGCTTGTACCAGTTGAGGTTTTCGAGATCCTGGCGCTGCTGCGTCAGCATGGTGCTCAAGGCCAGGTGCCGCCGCGACCAGGCCAGCTGGCTGGTAAGCAGCTTAAAAATCGTCAGGTGGTGGCTGGCCCAGGGCCGCCGGTAGGGCGAGACCACCACCACCACCCCGGTCACCGCGTGGGAGGGAGCCGTTCGCAGGGCGGTGATCAGCAGGCGGCGGCCCGCGGGCGCGGTCAGCCAGGCGCTCTCATCGGGCAGCTCGTCGATGGTGAGCGGCAGCATGCCGTCGGTTTGCAGAGCCCAGTTGATCACGGCGTCGGTGCCGACGGGAATGGCATGGTCGGTCTTCACCCCGACGCTGCTGTCCTGGCAGACCAGCTGGGTGACGGCGGCGGTGGCGCTGCCGGCAGGCCAGGTGACCAGCAGCACCGCCGAGCCCTGGAGCAGCTGCATCACGTGCTGGAGGGTGACCAGCTCCAGCTGGTCGGGGTGGAGCCCCTTGTGGAGGGCCTGGAGCCCCCACTGAATCGATTCGTAGATGTTTTGCTGCTGGTCGAGCTGGCGCTGGAGCTGCCACTGGTGCAAGATCACGCCAATTTGTCTGGCGACGGCCTCAAACAGCGACTGCTCGGTGGAAACCCACTGCCGACTGATGCGATCGCAGATCAGCACAATGCCCTCGGGGGCGTTGCCGGGGGCCACATTGCCTACCAACACTGCCTGGGCCCCCAGGTCGAGCAGGTGGGGCCGCCAGGCCATCAGCTTGAGGTCGTGCTCCAGATTGTCGATGCTAATCGCCGACGGGCTGCGCTCCAGCATCTGCCAATCGACATCGTCGAGACAGGGCCACAGCATGGGCACCCCGCGCTGAAGACCCGCGGCCTGGCTTTGAAAACACAGCTCGTAGCCGTTGCGGTCGGGGTTAAACAGCAGCACAAAAAACTGCTGAATGGCCAGGCGATCTTGCAGCACCGAAAAGCAGGTTTGCAGGGTGCGGTGCCAGTCCACATCGCCGTGGATGCCCTGAATCACGCCGGTGGTCAGATGCTCGTCGAGCTGGCTTTGGCGCTCCCCCTCGCGGGCGGCGGCGGCGGGCATCGTCAGGCTCAGCAGCTGGGCCGCCCCAATCAAAAACTGCTTTTCTGCCTCCTTCCAGATGCGGGGAGTGCTGCCCTCCACCGAAATAAACCCCACCAGATCGCCCTGGCTGCTAATCGGTGCCACCATCAGCGACTGAGCCCGAATCTGCTGCATCAGCCGGTCAGAGACAATGGTTTTGAGCGCCCCGCGGCTCTCGCCCACCACCACCAGCTGCTGGTTACACAGCGCCTGGTACAGCCCTCGCACCTCATCGACGGCGATATGCAGGCTGGGGTCATTGTCCTGGGTGGGTTGGGCGTGGCGCAGGGCCAGCCCCGGCACCCGCTGCCAAAAGTAGTTGCCCTTGGGCTCAAACCAAAACACCCGTGACCGCTGGGGCCCAATAAACCGCTGAATCTCGCTCAGGGTATCTTTGAGCTGGCTGTCGATGTCGGGCAGATTGCCCAGGCGGCCAATTAGCGCCAGCAGAGGCTGCTCCAGGCGCTTGGTCTGCTGGCGCTGTTGCTCAGCCTCGGCAAGGTGCAGCGCCGCCGCCAGCTCCCCCATCACAATCGCCAGGTACGACCGCTCGCCCAAGGAGGCGCTTTTGCCCCAGGCGGGAGAGGCCAGCACCAGCAGGCCAAAGCACACATCCTGGTGCTTGATCGGAAAAATAATGGCGCTCTGCAGGGCCATCTGCTTAGCAATGGAGCCCCACTCCCCCGCTCGAATTTCGTTTTGCAGGTCGGCCACAATCAGCGGGCGCTGCTGCACCACCACCTGCTCCATCACATCGCCGGGGGTGAGGTTGATCATGGTGCGAATCGCCCGCAGGGGCGACGGGCTGTGGCACCCCTTGGTGACCAGCCGATGGTTGACGCGATCGTACAGGCCCACCCAGGCCACCTCAAACTCAAACTCCTGGTGGACGTGGGCCAGGGCGAGAGAAATGGCCTCCTCAGCCGTTGTGGTGCCCCGCAGCGCCTTGAGCACGCGGGAGAGGGCCATGATTTTCTGGTCGTAGGGGTCGAAGGGGGAATCGCTAGTGCGGGATTGCGCCATTGGCGTCAACAATCTCCTCGGCTGCAGGGAAGGGATAGGCAAACAGACCTGGTCGCGGGTTCAACCTAGCGTTGGGCCAGGCTGCTGAACCACCCAGGATAGCCAACCGAGCCGTGCCCCCGCGACTACCTTGGGCCCCATGCTAAAGCGGCGGTAATCGGGCTATGACGACTCAATTGCTGTAGACTCCACCCAGATCTGCTCAAAGGTCTCGCGCTAGGGTCTCGCGCCGCCGCCTGGGGCTGCTTTAATGGAAACAAGCAAACTGCCGACTGTCGCCAGTGCCTGTTGCCGAAGACCGCTAACCGCTATGCTCACCTGGCGTGCTCCTCGGTGCAAGCGACCACTGGCACTCAGAATTGCGCCTGTAGCCTAAATATCAGTGTACCCCCTTCGCCGTTTGCATTCGCCACTACAGTCTGTGAAAGATCCGTACCGCCAGCTTGTGCGCCCCCTGCTGTTTCACGGGGTGAAGCTCGACCCCGAGTTTGTGCATCGGCGCGCCATGGGCCTGCTGAGCTGGCTGGGTCAGCCCGCCGACAGCACTCTATTCGCCTCCACTCGCCCCTGGCTAGAGCGACAGTTTTGCCGCCCCGACCCGCGCCTCAGCCAGCGCTGCTGGGGCCTCACCTTCGCTAACCCCCTGGGGCTGGCGGCGGGCTTTGACAAGGATGGCGAGGCGGCCCTGGCCTGGCCCCTGCTGGGGTTTGGCTTTGCCGAACTGGGCACTGTCACCCGCCACCCGCAGCCGGGCAATCCCCAGCCCCGCCTGTTTCGCCTGGTAGACGACGAAGCCGTGCTCAACCGCATGGGGTTTAACAACCAGGGCGCAGCGGCCCTGGCCGAGCGCCTGGCGGCCTACTGGCCCACCCGACGACCGGGCATTCCCATCGGTATTAACCTGGGCAAGTCAAAGCTGACACCGCTGGAGGAGGCCGCTGAGGACTATCGGTTTAGCTTTCAGCAGCTTTACCCCTACGGCGACTATTTTGTGGTGAATGTGTCGTCACCCAATACGCCGGGGCTGCGATCGCTGCAGGCCACCGACCAGCTGGCACCGATTTTGACGGCACTACAGGAAGAGAACGGCGCTGGCAAGCCCCTGCTGGTCAAAATTGCCCCCGACCTCGACTGGCCCGACATTGACGCCGTAGTTGATCTGGCGGTGGACTACGGCCTGGCGGGCATCATCGCCACCAACACCACCATTGCTCGGGCGGGGCTCAAAACCAAGGTGCTGCTGCAAACGGGCAATGCCCCCGACCAGGAGGCCGGCGGCATTAGCGGTGCCCCGCTCCGGCAGCGCTCAACGGCGGTGATTCGCCATAT
>DATIVG010000281.1:0-9948 GCA_035466075.1 Nodosilinea sp.
ACAGAGGGTCTTTGCCCCCTGTCTAGGCGCCTGGAATTCCAGAAAAATTCTGCTGTTGTCGGGCCAGTTTTGGCGGCTTACTTGAGCTGGTAGTCGGGGTCAATCCAGCACTGGGGCAGGGCTTCGCCGGAGGGAAATTGCAGCCGAGACTTGGGGAAGTCTTGGGGGGGCTGCTCTTCTTCGCCCGCCTGCTGCCGACCCTGAATGTGGTCGTGAACCGGGTTGAAGAGCTGGGCGGGGTCGAGCACTTTGATCAGCGTGTGGTCTTGGGTGTCTTGAACAAACATAGGGTTAGGGTGGGTGAAGGGTAGGGCCGGTGGAACTTTGAATCAACTTTGAATCAATGGAGTCTGGGAAAGCAGGAGTGCTGGGGGATGAACCCGGCTGATGACTTTCTGTAAGGTGCTTTTTAGCTGACTTTTATAGATTCAGGCTATCTGTTTGGGGCGGCTGAGTCGTCTGCCCAGGGGGAGACCTGGGGTGGCCAAAGGTGGCCCTGAAAGCTGTGGGCGAGATATTGAGTTGAGCGATTTGCCTAGGCGATTTGCCTGGGGCGAATGCGGCTTTTACATTGGCATCAATCCCTGGATGCATAGCTTAATAAAAAGCAATGAAGCTTTTCTATCTAGAGATAGATCACCCGGTCTATAAAACGGCTGATTATGAACCACAGAAGCGACAGGTCGGGTTTCACAGGTCGTGTTCCTCTGTGGGGTGAGATACCGTCTTGTGCTTAGGGAACAGAGATTCTAAGGCGGTGCGGGTGTGGTGAATCTTTTTGGGTGACTTGGCCTGGGGCGGGTTATCTCCCTGGCTAGCTTTAAAAACGCTCCAGAACTAGACGCTCTAGAAATTGCTCTAGAAATAATGGGGAATACGCCCCGGAGAAGTCGCCGAGGAGCGCTGGCTAGGGAAATGGCTACGGAGCATGGCTAGGTGATGGGCGGGGCCGATGGGCGGGGTGGCCTGAGCGGTGGCCCCAGCAGGGACAAGGGTTTTGGGTCAAGCAGGAGTTCTGAGGGTATAGCATGCGTCATCAGCCACCGACCCCGGTGGGGTTTTTGGGCTCTAGCCCGCTGGCGGTGGAGCTGCGATCGCACCTCACCGCCGCCCTGGGCGACAGCGCCACCTGGCCCACCGGGCTCAAAAATAGCCTGGGCATTTTGCTCAACGCTGGCACCCCCATGGTCTGCTGGTGGGGCCCCGAGCGCTGGATGATTTACAACCCGGCCTACGCGACGGCGGCCCATCCGCCCCTGGCCCAACCCCTGACCCCCCTGGGCGGCCCCCTGCAAGCGGTGGTGGAGGGGGTATTTGCCACCGGGCAGCCCGCCACCCTTGCCGCCGAGCAGGCCCCCGGTTTGGGGCTGCCCGCCACCGGCTGGGCCTGTAGCCCCCTGTGGAATGCCGCCGGACAGGTGGAGGGTGTGTTTGCCACCGCCCAGGTGGCCCCAACCCTGGCCAGTGGCCCATGGGTTTCAGATGTCTCGGCCAACGGTGCCTTGGCCCAGGGTGCCGCTGCGACGGGTGTTTCGGCCCACGGCCCTGACCCCAGCGCCGACCGGCAGCAGGCCCTGGCCGCCGCCCTGCAGGACAGCGAAGAGCGCTTCTGCGACCTGGCCGACAACATTTCGCAGCTGGCCTGGATGGCCGACGCCAGCGGCGATGTCTTTTGGTACAACCAGCGCTGGTACGACTTTACCGGCACCACCCCAGCGCAGGTGCGGGGCTGGGGCTGGCAGACGGTGCAGCACCCCGACCACCTGGAGCGGGTGCGGGCTAAGGCCCGCCAGTGCTTTGCCAGCGGCGACGGGTGGGAAGACACCTTTCCGCTGCGGGGCATAGACGGGCAGTATCGCTGGTTTCTCTGCCGGGTCAAGCCGGTGCGCGACGACCAGGGGCAGGTGCTGCGCTGGGTGGGCACCAACACCGATATCACCGCCCTGCGCCAGACCGAAACCGCCCTTGCCCAGGCCACCGAGCGGCTCGACATGGCCCTCAAAAGTGCCCCGATCACCCTGTTTACCCAGGACTACGACCTGCGCTACACCTGGGTTCACAACCCCACCCACGACTACACCATCGACCAAATGCTGGGCCACCGCGACGAGGAGCTGGTGTCGGCCGCCGATGCCGCCCAGCTCACCCGGCTCAAGCGGCAGGTGCTCGATACCGGCGTGGGGCTGCGGGCCGAGGTGCCGCTGGGGGCGCACTACTTTGATCTGACCATCGACCCGATCTGCGATCGCAGCGGTACCCCAATCGGCATCACCGGCGCGGCGGTCGATATCAGCGAGCGGGCCCGGCTGGAGGCCGAGGGCAAGCAGGCCGCGCAAACCCTGCGCCAGAGCGAAGAACAGCTGCGCCTGGCCCAGCGCGCCGCTGGGGCTGGCCTGTGGGATTGGGATATGGTCACCAACGCCGTCACCTGGTCGGCCGAGTACTACCAGCTCTACGGGCTCGACCCCAGCGTGGTGCCCTCCTACGAGCACTGGCTGGCCTCCATTTTGCCCATCGACCGGGCCCGCATTGAGCAGGCCACCTACGAGGCCATTGAGCAGGGCAAAAACCTCAAGGTCAACTTTCGCATCGACCACCCCGAAGATGGCCAGCGGTGGATCATGGTGCGGGGCCAGACCTTTTACAACCAGGCGGGTGCCCCCACGCGCATGACCGGCATTGCCATCAACATCACCGAGCAAAAGCGGTTTGAAGAGGCCCTGGTCGATAGCGAGGCCCGCGCCCGCCGCCAGACCGAGGAGCTGTCTGCCCTGATGGCCGCCACCCCCGCCGCCATTTGGATTGCCCACGACGCCCACTGCCACGCCATGACCGCCAACCGCATGGCCCACGAGCTCATGCACACCGAACCCGGCACCCGGGCCACCGCCACCCCCAAGGAGAACGGCGACCCCCTGCCCTTTAAACAGTGTCGGCAGGGCAAGGCCATTTTGCCCCAGGATCTACCGATGCAGCGGGCCATTCGCATCCGGCAGGAGGTCACCGATGAAATTGAGTTTGTCTACCCCGACGGCACCGTGCGCTACATCTACGGCAAGGCAGTACCCCTCTACGGCTCCGACGGCGCGGTGCGCGGTGCCATTGGCGGCTTTGCCGAAATCACCGCCCTCAAGCAGAGCGAGCGCGAGCGCGAACAACTGCTCCAGCGCGAGCGCGCCGCCCGGGAGGAGGCCGAGCAGGCCAACCGGCTGAAGGATCAGTTTTTGGCGGTGCTCTCCCACGAGCTCAGATCGCCGCTCAACCCGATTTTGGGCTGGTCAAAGCTGCTGCAAACCCGCCGCTTTGACGAGGCCAAAACGGCCCAGGCCCTGGCCACCATTGAGCGCAACGCCCAGCTCCAGGCCCAGCTGGTGGATGACCTGCTCGATCTGGCCAAAATTTTGCGGGGCAAGCTCCAGCTCAACCCCCAGCCGGTGACCCTGGCCGGGGTGGTGGAGTCGGCCCTGGAGACGGTGAAAACCACGGCGCTGGCCAAGGGCATTGCCCTGGAGGTGGAGCTGGACGCCACGGTGCAGGCCAGCGGCGACGCGGCCCGGCTCCAGCAGATTGTCGCCAACCTGCTGTCCAATGCGATCAAGTTTACCCCCGAGGGGGGCCGGGTGACGGTGAGTCTGGGGGCGGTCGATGACCAGGCCAGCATCACCGTCACCGATACAGGCATCGGCATTAGCGCCGACTTTTTGCCCTACCTGTTTGAGTCGTTTCGCCAGGAAGATATTTCGATCACCCGTCGCCACGGTGGCCTGGGCCTGGGTCTGGCCATTGTGCGCCAGCTGGTGGAGCTCCACGGCGGCACCATTGCCGCCCACAGCCCCGGCGAGGGCCAGGGGGCGACCTTTAGCGTGCGGCTGCCCGCCTTCGCCGGGGCGACGGTGGCCCCGGTGGTGTTGCCCCTGGTCACCGCCGATCTCACCGGCATTCGCGTGTTCTCGGTGGATGACTCCGCCGACACCCGCGAGCTGCTGACGGTGCTGCTGGGCCAGTACGGGGCCGAGGTGGTCACCCTGGGCTCGGCGGCGGAGGTGCTGGACACCCTCAAACACCGCCAGCCCGACGTGTTGATCAGCGACATCGGCATGCCCGAGATCGACGGCTACAGCCTGATTCGCCAGATTCGCAACCTGCCCCCGGAGCAGGGGGGCCAGGTGCCAGCCATTGCCCTCACCGCCTACGCCCGCGACGAAGACCAGCAGGCGTCGCTGGCCTGCGGCTACCAGCGCCACCTGAGTAAACCCCTCGATATTGAAAAGCTGGTGCAGGCGGTGCTTGAGCTCACCCAGTCGCCGTCCTAGGGCCGCGTCAACCTTGACAGTGAGAGGGGTATGCCAAAAAATCTTCTTGTTCGCCTGTGCCCCTGGGGTTTGGCCGTTTGGGAATTGGGGTGACGGGACTCTCAGATTTGGTATCCGCTGGGGCAGCGGTAGGGTGTGTTGTGGCGTTGGCATAGCCTGAGTTGGCTCATAGCCCAACGCACCGCCGGATCGGAGTTTGGTGCGTCACGCCCAGCGATGACACACCCTACGAAAATCAAGGTGTTCTACTGATTCGGATTTGGTATTACTGGTTGGGGCAGTGGATCAGCTCTGCGAGGGTCTGGCCCAGCAACTCCAGGTCGAGGGGCTTGCTCAGGTGGCGCTGAAACCCGGCGGCGAGGGCGCGATCGCGGTTGCTGTCGCCGGCGTAGGCGGTAAGTGCGATCGCAGGAATCGCCCCGCCCTCCGCCTGGGGCCGCTGCCGCAGCGCCTGAATCAGCATGTAGCCATCCTGGTCGGGCATGCCAATGTCGCTGATCAGCGCGTCGGGGCGGTGCTGTTCGGCCAGGTGCAGCCCCCTCTGTACCGAGTCGGCGGTCAGCACCTCAATGTCGTAGTTTTGCAGCGAGATGGTCAGCAGCTCCAGGGAGTCGGCGTCGTCATCGACCACCAGCACCTTGCGCCCGGCCAGGTGGCTGGTGCAGGGGGCCGCGGCAATCGCCGGGGGCAGCGGGGCGGTAGCGGGCCGGGGCAGCCGCACCGTAAACGTCGCCCCCTGGCCCTCGCCGGGGCTCACCACCGCCACCTCGCCCCCGTGCTGCTCGGTGAGGTAGCGCACAATGGCCAGGCCCAGGCCCAGGCCGCCGTAGGTGCGGGTGCTGCTGCTGTCGGCCTGGCGAAAGCGCTCAAACACGTGGGGCAAAAAGTCGGCGCTAATGCCCTGGCCGGTGTCCTGCACCTCCACCACCGCGTGGTGCTCGTCCTGGTGCAGCCGCACCGTCACCCGGCCCCCCTCGGGGGTGAACTTAATGGCGTTGGCCAGCAGATTCCAGACCACCTGTTGCAGGCGGTTTTCATCGCCCCACACCGGCTCCACCGCCGGGTCGAGGTCGGCCTCCAGGGCAATGCCCTTGGCCTGGGCCGACAGCTGCACGGTTTCCAGGGCGGCGTCGATCACCCCGGCCAGGGGCACCGCCCGGCTGTCGAGCAGCAGCTTGCCCCGCAAAATGCGCGACACATCCAGCAGGTCCTCGATCAGCTCCGCCTGCACCTTGGCGTTGCGCTCAATGGTCTCCAGGGCGCGGTGGCGAGTGGCCTCGTCGAGGGGGCGCGATCGCATCAGCGCCAGCCAGCCCAAAATCGGGTTGAGCGGCGTGCGCAGCTCGTGGGAGAGCATGGCCAAAAACTCATCTTTAATGCGGTTGGCGGTCTCCGCCTCCGCCCGCGCCACCCGCTCCTGGGCCAGGGCGCGATCGCGCTCCACCAGCGCCATCCGCTGGTCGTGAATATCGGTCAGCGAGCCAAACCACCGCACCACCGCCCCACCGTCGTCTTGCAGCGGAAACACCCGCACCAGGTGCCAGCGGTACTGCCCGTCGCTGGCCCGCAGAGGCCGCGCCTCCAGGGTCAGCAGCCGCCCCGTTTGCAGCGACTCGGCCCAGGCCGCCCGGCAGCGGGGCTCATCCTCGGGATGCATCACCGCCAGCCAGCCCTGGGCAAAGCTCTCCGCCGGGGTCAGCGCCGTGTAGTCGTACCAGCGCTGGTTGCAGTACTCCAGGTGGCCATTGGGCAGCGCCGTCCAAAACATCTGCGGCATCGCGTTGGCCAGGGTGCGAAAGTGCAGCTCACTCCGGCGCAGCGCCGCCTCCGCCTGCTTTTGCTCCGTCACATCGGAGCTGATTTCCAAAATAGCGCTGGGCTGATGGGCCGCCGTCTGTTGCAGCGTCCAGCGGCTGTTCATCACCAGCTGGCGGCCATCGCGGGTGGTCTGCACCAGCTCCCCGCTCCAGTGGCCGTTCTCCAGCACCGCCGCGCGAATCGTCGCCAGCGGCTCGGGCAGCACCGTCCGCAGTAAATCCATCGCCGACTGCCCCACCGCCTCCGCCGCCGACCAGCCGTAGCGGCGCACCGCCCCCTGGTTCCAGTAGGTAATGGTGGCGCTCTCCAGCTCGCGAATCACAATGCTGTCGTTGGCCAGGTTGAGCATCTGCAGCTGCTGCCGCAGCTGCTGCTCGTCGCGCCGCCGCTCGGTCAGGTCGCGAAAGTAGATCGCCAGCCCGTTGGCCAGGGGGTTGATGTGCATCTCAAACAGCCGGTCGGGGTGGCTCACCCCCTGGGTTTCGATCACCACCGGCTGACGGCTGGCCATCGCCCGGTGAAAGGCGTCGGCCATCGGGGTCCCCGCCAGCCGGGGCAGCACATCCCAAATCGACTGGCCCAGCAGCTGCTGTACCGGCCGCTTGAGCAGGCGACCGGCCTCGGGATTGATGTACACAAACCGCCAGTGCAAATCCAGGGCATAAAAGCCCTCGGCAATGCTGCCCAAAATGGCGGTCACCCACTGGTTGGTGTGGTCTAGGGAATGCTGACTGGCCTGGAGCTGCCCGTAGCTATGATCTAAACGCTGGTGAGCCAGCCGCAGCGAGCCACAAAGAATGCTGATCACCGTGCCCTGCACGATAAATACGTTGAGCCGAATGATTGCCGGTAGGCCCAGACTAAAGGCGTAGTGCGGCACAATAAAAAAGTAGCTGCTGGCAAGAGCCGCCAGCACCGTAGCCAATATGCCGCAGCCAATCCCACCCCACCAGGCGGCCACTACAATGGCCCCAAAAAACAGCAAAAACGGCGTCATCGATACATTGGCAATGGGGTCGATCAACACCATTAGCCCCAGTGCCGCCGCCGCACAGAGAACCGCTATACCACAGGCCCTAAGGTGTAAATGAGACAGTTGAAAAGTCATTACCGTTAAACATCAGAGGCCCGTAAAGAAATAAGCCGATTGTTCGCTCGTCGCACACAGCAAAAACAGGCATAGACAACGCAGACCACTAAGGAACAAAACAACCATTCAACACCCCAACCGGGGTGTCTCTGACCAGGTGCCCACCGTACCCACTGGTACCTGCCGGGGCTCAACTCGCTAACCTGGCGCGCCGCAGCGCTACTCGGTTCCCATTTTGAGATAGGGCGAGCCGTTTAGCCATATGCCCCCAGGTATAGATTTAGACCAGGTCTCAAACCAGCATGGGGTGGCGGTTTCACGGGCTGGAGCCGCCTGCGTCAGCGGCCCCCAGCGGGCTCTTCCGGTCGCGGAAAAGTCTACTGGGGGCCAGATTCAGCGCCCTGATGGGGGCTTAAATGGGGGGCTTGAATAGAGCGCTTAAACGGATGACCTACGCCTCGCTGACCATGGCCCCAACCGGGAGCACCGAGGCCTTGTCCACCTGGCTGGTGTCCACTGCGCGGGTGCCGTCGAGGCGGCAGGCAATCTCGACGATGCGGGCCAGCTGGGTGCTGTCGTCGAGGTGGCCCGTGAGCCGCAGGGTGCTGCCCTGCTGGCTGAGGCTGAGGGTGTCGATGGGCGCCAGGTCGGGAATTTGGTCGAGGGCTTCGGCCAGGCGGCGCACCAGGCCGATGGTGTCGTATTCGCCCTGGAGACCCATAAATTCTGGGGGGGCGGGGGGCATGTGGGCGCTGGCCTGCTCGCGCAGGGCCTGGTCGTAGGTGTGGGTGAGGCCCGGCGTCATGGGGCCGGGGGCAGGCCCGGTCTCGGCGACGGTGCGGCACTGGGTGAGGTCGATCTGATGATGCCAGGTCATGGTCGGGGCAACTCCATAGGAAGGGGAGAGGGGAAATGGAGCAGAGGGCCGAGGGCTGGGCAGCACCTCGGCCTGGGGTTCCTCAGCCTTGGGGCCTCAGCCTTAGGGGTCTAGGGCTGAGACGACCGCTCGGTGCTCAGGTCGGTGCTAGAGCCGTCTCTGAGGAAAGCGGGGGTCTTTTTGTCGAGGTAGCTGCTGAGGAAGGTGTTGACCGCCGACAGCACCACGGGCCCCAGCAAAAAGCCGATCGGGCCGCTGACGTAAAAGCCGGGCACCGCCAGGGAGGCGAGCCACAGGCAGAGGCCGTTGAGCAAGAAGGAAAAAGCGCCGAAGCTAATGGCGTTGATGGGCAGGGTGAGGGTCTGGAGGGCGGGCCTTAGAAACGCGTTGACCAGGCCCACGGAGGCGGCTGCGATCGCAGCTGCCGTCACGGTGTCAATGGTGACGCCCGGCACGATCAGATCGACCACCAGTAGGCTCAGCGCCGTGGCCAAACCCGAAAACAAAATACTCCACATAGTCGTCTCCTAAAAGTAAATAGTTCAAGCGGTAAAGCAGCAGATGAGCGAAAGCTTTCGGGAGAAAAATTTCTGGGCGGGTCAGGGTTGGTTGGGCTGTGGTTTTGCGCTGAGTGCTCCACGGGCGATCAACCTAAACCGCTGCCACCGACCCATTCTCATCTCCAATTCATCGCCTACCTAATCCCAGGGTAAAAACCTATTTGGGCATCGGTGTCTACTGTTTGGTAGATAAGTAAAAACATGAATTAATATTACGAATTTTGGTTAATTCGACCGCCTGTTTTTAGGGGAGTCAGAGAGAAAAAAGACCCCTAAACTCTGCTGCCTCTATCTCTTCTGCTGCCTCTGGCTCTAACGTCTTGCTCTAGTGGTCCGTCAAGCCTGAATTGGCAGGTACTGTTTAGGCGGCTGTAGGTCAAGTGTTCTGAGGGACTAACTTAGCGGAGTCAAACTTTTCCCCTGACGACCAGGCACCCTAGATAATGCGGATGAGTTTATGCATGACGGCACCGACGACTTGCATAAACTCATGCGAGTCATCTATGGGGTCTTGACCTCTCGTCAGACATTTGACCCCAAAAAATTAGCCCCAGGAGCGCAGCACGCTAAACACCTTAGTCAGCGTCCCCTGGAGCCGCTCATTTTTGGCGTACTTTTGCTTGGTGAGCTGCAGGGCGGCCTTGCTGTTCACCTCCGCCAGGGTGGGGTAGATGTGAATCATGCCGGTCAGCGCGCCGACCTTGAGGTCGTTGCTCATGGCCAGCACGATCTCGTGGATCAGCTCCCCGGCGTGGGGGCCGACCAGGTGGGCCCCCAAAATTTCGCCGTTGCTGCGGGTAATGATTTTGCCAAAGCCGTAGCCTGCCGCCTCGGCCAGGGCCCGGTCTACCCCGGCGAAGTCCTGCTTGAGCACGTAGACATCGTCGTAGCGCTGGCGGGCCTGGGCCTCGGTCAGCCCCACCCGAGCCAGCTCGGGGTCGGTGAAGGTAGCCCAGGGGATCACCCGATAGTCGGCGGTTTTGGTGGGAAACAGCAGCGCATTTTGCATGGCCACGGCCCCCTCGTAGCCCGCCACGTGGGTGAACTGGTAGCCGCCAATCACATCGCCCGCGGCGTAGATGCGGGAGTTGGTGGTTTGCAGCTTGGGGTTGACGGTGACCCCCGCTTTGCCCACGGCCACCCCCGCCGCCTCCAGGTTCAACTGGTCAACGTTGGGCACCCGGCCCGCCGCCAGCAGAATGTCGTCTACCACGACGGTGCCGTTGGTGGTGTGCACATGCTTTTTGCCGTCGATCACCTCAACCCGCTCGGCGCGGGTGCCGTTGAGAA
>DATIVG010000282.1:0-10234 GCA_035466075.1 Nodosilinea sp.
CCAAACCGCAGGGAAAGCACTTCCCGCTGCTGGGGAGTGAGGTCGCCCATCAGCCGCTCCAGGTCTTGCCGCAGCGACACCTGGGTGGCAAAGTCCTCCGGCGAGGGGCCGTCGTCTTCCAGCAGTTCGCCCAGCTCGGTATCCTGGTTGTCGCCCACCTTTAGATCCAGAGAAAGGGGCTGACGCGCCTTCTCCAGGTAGTCGCGCACCTGCTTGGTGGTCAGATCGCACTCCACGGCCAGTTCCGCCACCGTGGCCGCCCGCCCGTGCTGCTGCGACAGGGTGCGCTGGGCTTTCTTGAGCTTGTTGAGCTTTTCGGTAATGTGAATGGGCAGGCGAATGGTGCGGCTCTTCTCGGCGATGGCGCGGGTAATGGCCTGGCGAATCCACCAGTAGGCGTAGGTGGAGAAGCGATAGCCCTTGGTGGGGTCAAACTTTTCGACCCCCCGCTGCATGCCAATGGTGCCCTCTTGAATGAGGTCCAGCAGGTCTACGTTGCGCTTGATGTATTTCTTGGCCACCGACACCACCAGGCGCAGATTGGCTTCTACCATTTTGCGCTTGGCCAAGTTGCCGTCGCGCACCGCCGATCGGAGCTGGGGCAGGGTGAGGTCAACCGCTGCGGCCCACTGCTCCAGGGTCAGCTCTGTCCCCGCTGCCTCCTCTAGGGCCTGCCGCTTGGCCTCCAGGGCCGTCAGCTTCTGCACCTGCTTACCCAACACAATCTCTTCCTCATGGGTCAGCAGCGGCACCTTACCGATCTCTTTGAGGTAGGTACGAACTAGATCCGTGGAATTCTGCACAGTTCTCATAAATCGGCACAGTAGGAAACAGCGACGGAGGAACGACTCAGCCGAGGAAGGCCCAGCGGGCTGGCCAATGGCTCAAGCATGGCTTAAGACGACCGTTGAGGGGGGCGTGAGCCCGCACCCTAGCGGGAGTTGCGCACCGGCACAGGAATGGGCTCAGCTTCGAGGGCCGCTTCTTCGGCCCGACGCTTGAGAATGAGACCAGCGGCTACGGCGGCTAAACCAATTTCGACTAGGGGGCCAGCAATGCTCATGGTAAACATGCTCATAGTAAACAGTTATTAACCTTTAATGTAAACAAGTGTAACATTTATGAAGGGTAGCGGGAATGGTTATTTATGCTTAGCCGCTTTGGGGGCAACGGGGCTACACGCTACAAGATTAAAGCCCTCGGCGGTGGCGAGTTGCATTGCAGGCCACATATCTCTGAGGTTAGATGGGAAGAAAACCTTAGAATATAAAAAGAATATTAATAAAGTTATGAGTCGTTACTTATCTGGCGGCGGGCAGGTATGCCCTAGGCCGATAGGGAGAGTTGGGATCCCTGGGCGGTCTTGGCGACATCAATGCGGGTAGAGAAGGCGGCTCGAAAGTGAGGAATGTGGGTGACGGTGAGAATGCAGGCAAAGTCGGCTGCGATCGCATTGATGGCGGCAATCAGGCGATCGCAGCCCTGCTGATCCTGGGTGCCAAAGCCCTCGTCGATAATCAGCAGCTGGAGGGCCAGGCCCGAACGCTGGGCCAGCAGCCGGGCCAGGGCCAGCCGCAGGGCAAAGTTGACCCGAAAGGCCTCCCCGCCGGAATAGGTCTCGTAGGGGCGGGTGCCGCGGGCGTCGGCAATCAAAATATCGAGGGTGTCGATGATTCCCTGGCCCCGTTTGGTGGCCCGTTGGGTAACAAACTGCACGTGGAGCTGATGGGCGCTGAGGCGACCCAGCAGATGGTTGGTTTCGGCCTCCAGCTGGGGCAGCAGGTTTTCGATCATCAGCGCCTGAATGCCGTTGCGGCCAAAGGCCAGGGCCAGCTCCTGGTAGACCTGCTGCCGCTGGCGCACCGCGGCTAGCTCCTGCTGCTTTTGCGCCAGACCCTGCTGGAGATCTTCGAGGTGCTGGCGGGCCTGGCCCAGGGCACCCAGCTGGGCGAGTAGGGCATCGCGCTGCCGCTGGTCGGTGGCGAGGGTGGCCTCCAGGGCGGTGAGCTCGGCGGGGTCGTAGGCCAGGGCCGCCAGCTGGCTCTCCGCCGCCGCCAGGGTCTGCTCGACCAGGGCGAGGGCCGCCTGCTGCTGCTGGCGCTGCTGCTGGAGGGCTTCGAGGTGGGCGTGCTGCTGAGGCTGCCGCTGCCGGGCCTGCTCGAGCTCGCGGTGGCGCTGCCGCCAGCGCTCGGCAGTTTGCAGGGCCTGGCGCACCGCCTGGTGGCGATCGATATCGTAGTCGAGCTGGTCGAGGGCGGCCTGTACCGCCGCCAGGGCCTGACCCTGGGCGCTCTGCTGGAGGCGGTCGAGCTCATTGTCGAGCTGGGCCAGGGTGGCTTCGAGCTGCTGCTGCCCCTTGGCCAGGTGCTGTCGCCGCCGCCGCCCCTTGGCCAGGTCGTGGTACTTGATGTCGGCCCAGCGCAGCCGGTCCACCTGGCCGCGCACCAGGGCGTGGTCGCGGTCGTCGTAGGCGAGCTGGGCCAGGGTTTGGTGCAGGTGATCGAGCTCGGTGCGCAGGTCGAGGGCGTACTGGTGATCGGCGAGGGCCTGTCCCAGGCGTTGCCGTTCGGCCTCCAGGGTCTGGAGCTGGGCTTGGACGGTGTCTTGGCTGGCCATTTGGGCGGTGAGCTGGCCTTGTTTTTGCAGCACCGGGGCGTAGCTCTCCAGCTCGGCCTCCACGGCTCGGTATTCCTGCCGCAGCACCTGAATTTCGCGTTCGGAGGCGGCCAGCTGCTCGCGGATCACCCAGATTTCTTCCTGGAGCTCCTGCTGCTGCTGGCGATGGCGGTTCTCGACCAGGGTGCGGTGGTGGGCGTCGAGGGTGCGATCGCACAGGGGGCAGGCCGCCTCGGGCTGGCTGAGAAAGCCAAGCTTTTGGGCGATCTGGGCAATGTGGGTCTCGCAGGATCGCTGCTTGGCCTGGAGCACCTCCATAAAGCTGCGCCGCTCCAGGCCCCGCTCGCGCACCTGCTCCTGGTAGGCGCGGCGTTTTTCGAGGTAGCTGAGGGTGGCGACCACCTCCTCGGCGCTGGCGGCCAGCTGGGGCTGCTCTCCCCGCTGCTGCTGAAGCTGCTGGGCCGTGGCGGTGAGGTCTTCGAGGCGGGTTTGCAGGCGGGTCTGGGCCTGCTGCAAACCCGCCTCAATCTGCTGCTGCCGCCGTCGCAGGGGCTCGACCTGGAGCTCCAAAGCATTGAGCTGCTTGAGCCGCGCCTTGGCGGCCAGGTACTCCTGGCGGGCGGCGTTGACCTCATCCTGCTGGCCCAGGGCGGTGTCGAGGTCGGCCAGCTGGGCCTGCACCGCCGCCAGCTGGAGCTGGGTTTGGTTGAGGCGGTGGCGCACCTGCTCCGACTGGGCATTCCAGGTGGCCTCTAGGGCCTGGCGCTGGCGCTGGAGGTCTTGGTGACGCTGAAACTGCTGGTTGAGCTGGGCGTCTTCGGCCTCTAATTGGGCCAGCTCCGCCAGCCCGGCTTCAATCGCGGCGGCCTGGGCCAACAGCTGCTCGTCCCGCTGCTGCTCGGCGGTGGCGGCGGCCAGGGCGGTCTCGGTTTGGTGCAGCAGGTCGCCCTGGTGGCGGCACTGCTGGCGCTGCATGGCCACCTGCTGCTGGTGCTGCTGGTAGCGATGGCCCAGGGTTTGCAGCTGCTGGTGGCGGCTGCGATCGCACCCCTGCCGCTGCTCCAGGGCATGGAGCTCCTGCTGGAGCTGGGCCTGGCGCTGGAGGGTGGGCTCGTAGTCGGCCAGGGCGGCGGTGAGCTCGTCGAGCTGGGCCTGGCGCAGGCTGACCTCGGCCTTGGCCTGGCGGCCCTGCTCCTTGGCCCGCTCGGCTAGCTGGTCGTAGGGGCTGAGCTTGAGCAGGTCGGCCAAAATTTGCTTGCGGTCGCCGGGCCGCTTGAGCATGAAGTCGTCGGCCCCGCCCTGGCGCAGGTAGGCCGAATTGATAAAGGTGTCGTAGTCGAGCTTGAGGTGGCGGCAGATCAGCTGCTGGGTCGCCCGCACCCCCCGCTGGGTCAGCACCCGCCAGCCCTCGTCGCCCTGCACCTGAAACTCCAGGCCGGTGCCCTGGGTGCGGTGGCGGCTGCGAATCACCCGGTAGCTGTGCTCCCCCTGCTGAAACTGAAAGCTTACCCGCGCCTCCAGCTCGCCCTGGTGAATAATATCGTCATCGGCGGCGACCCGGCTCTGGCCCCACAGCGCCCAGGCAATTGCCTCCAGCAGCGAGGACTTACCCGCGCCATTGGGGCCCGCTACGCAGACGACGTGCAGCCCGCTGAAGTCGAGGGTGGCCTCGCGGTAGCTAAGAAAATGCTTGAGACAAATGAGCTTGGGAATCATGGGTACATCAGCACCATTATCCCAAGCTTACAGTACAGGCGATCGTTAAGTACACCTGTATGGTTTAACTAGTCAAAATACGGAAGCGGTGGGATTTGAACCCACGAGGGAAGGTTTACTCCCCTACCTCCTTAGCAGGGAGGCGCTTTCGACCACTCAGCCACGCTTCCAAAGAGTAGTTCTTTGCCAGTTTAGCAGAGACCTGGCAGCGATATCACGCCGGGCCAGATATTCTTTTGCTGCCGGGTCTCGCTGCCGGGCTAGGGCTCGACCTGGATCCCTGGCCGCATCACCGGCGGCTGCCAATCGCCAAAGCCTTCCAGGTGGCCCCAGTAGGCCCGGTAGCCGATAATTGCCCAGAGTAAAGCCGCCACCAGCAGCACGACGGCCCCCAGGGTGCGCCAGTTTTTGTTGTTGCGCAGGTAGACCAGGGTGGGGGCAGCCAGCACGCCCCCCAGGCCCGTCAAAATAAAGCCCAGCCCGGCCACCAGGGGCAGCTGGGTTTGGCCCAGGTTGATGATGCGCGCGCCGACGACGATGGCGGTCAGCCCGGCAAAGAAGGCGTAGACCGCCAGGGTGAGCAGATCCCACCCCTGGGCAATGGCGATCGCAGCTGCCACGTAGAGGCCGCCAAACAGCACCGTGGTCTCGCCAAAGGAGATGTTGAAGCTGCCGGGCACCGGCCAGGTCAAAATCATGTGCAGGCCGGTGACCAGTGCGATCGCACCCACCAGGCCAAACCCTGGAATCCAGCGTTTTTGATTGGCCCCGTCGAGGCCTCGGTAGACAAAGTCGGCCAGCAGCACCAGCCCAGCCACCATATTGATCAGCATGAGGGTGATGTAGTCGATAAACATAGCGACAAGGATAGAGCGCAACGCTCTCTATCCTACCTGGCGGCCCGCCCGTCACCGATCGCCGCCGCCGGTCGCCCCAGCAATGCTCAAGGGCAGGGCCAAGCGTGAGGCCCAAGGTGATGAAACCCTGACATTTTGACGAGTTCCCCGTATTTACTGATACTTATCGGCTCCCGGGCAATTGATAACAGTAGGGCAGACCCGCCTGCTACAGCTCCAGCCAATTGTGCTGAGCAAGGGGTGTGTGTCTCAGGCAGTTGTTTTCAAGACAGCGGTTTCAAGCGAGCGTTTTTCAAAAACTTGAGAGTCGGCATCTAGGGTTCCGGTCGGGCGGGGAAACATTCCCCTATCCGGCGGCTGGTCCGAGAGATGCAGCTGGGTCGAGTCGGGTTTACCGCCTCACCCGGTCCACGGAGGGATAAAAGCCCGGGAGAAGAGGAGCAGACCATCGCTGGGTCGGCGCTTTACTCCTGGGTTTTTTTAGCTGGCTGCTCGATGGTTGTTACCTGTAGGTCAGGAGCCTAGACAGATGGAACACAGTATTTATTCGTACGGCATTATTGCCTTTTTGCTCGCCACCCTGGGGATTGGGGCCTGGGCATCGATGCAAATTAAGGGAGACAGCGTCAACTTCTTGGTGGCCGGGCGGGGGCTGGCGCTGCCCCTGGCGGCGGCGACGCTGATGGCGCAGTCGGTTGACTCCAACGCCACCCTGGGCAACACCGACCTGTCGTCGGCCTTTGGCTTTTGGGCGGGGGCGGCGCTGCCGGTGGGGCTCTCCCTCTGTCTGCTGCTGACCGGCCTGTTTTTGGCCAAACCCATGAACCGCATGGGCCTGATTACCATTCCCGACTTTTACCGGGTCAAGTATGGCCGCACCGTGGAGGTGATTGCCGCCTGCATTATGTCGGTGAGTTTTTCGTTTTTGCTGGCGGGCAACCTGGTGGCGGGCGGCTACATGTTTGAGACGTTTCTCGGCACTAGCTATGCCGGGGGCCTCACCCTGCTGGCGGCGCTGGTGTTTGCCTACACCGTGTCGGGGGGGCTGTTTGCGGTGGCCTACACCGACTTTATTCAGATTATTATTGCGGCGGTGGGGGCCTGGGCCATGCTGGCCTTTGTGCTGGGCAACTTTGGGTTGACCGTTGACCCCGGCATGGGGCCGCTGGCGCTGGAGCAGCTCACCTCCCCGGCGGCGGGGGCGGCGATCAACTGGGCCAGCATCATTGCCCTGGGGTTTGGCAACATGGTGGCGATCGACTTTATGGCCCGCATCTTTGCCTCTGAGAGCCCCGAGACCGCTCAAAAAGCCTGCTTTATTGCGGCGGGCGGCACCTTGGCCATCGGCATTCCCTTCTCAATTATTGCCCTGGGGGCCAACGGTATTCTCAGCCAGGCGGGGGTAACCCCCGATGGCCCGGTGCTGTTTGCTCTGCTGCAAAATGTGGTTCCACCGGCGCTGGGGCTGCTGGTGCTGGCGGCCATTTTGTCGGCCTCGCTCTCGACGGCGGACGGCGCTATTTTGGGTACCTCCTCGGTGCTGGCCCACAATGTGCTGGGCATTCGCCACGCCACGGCCCACGGGGCCGGGGGCGATCGGCTGCTGCTGATCACCCGCCTGATGGCGGTGGTGATTACCCTGGTGGGGGTGTTTTTGGGCCTCAAGGGGCCCCAGACGGGGGTACTGCTGCTGCTGGCCTTTGACATGAGCTTTGCCGGGCTGGTGGTGCCGCTGATTGGCGGCCTGTTTTGGCCCCAGGCCACTCGCCAGGGGGCGCTGGCCTGTATTGCGGTGGGGTCGCTGACCCGGCTGCTGATGTTTACCCTGATGCCGACCATGTTTGGGGTTGACAACACCCTGCTGTATTTCCCCAACGACTTGTTTACCGCTGGCTTTGACGGTTTTCCGACGATGATTAGCCCGCTGCTGGGTCTGGTGGCGTTTGTGGTGGTGTCTAAGCTCACCTATAAGCCCCTCAGCCTCCAGGAGCAGGAGGCTAAACTGCGCCAGGAGGTGGGAGCTCTGTAGGGGGCTGAGCGCCTGGCCCTATCTCTATCAGGGGTTGAACCTCAACGCAAAAGCCCCCGGTGCAATCATCGGGGGCTTTTGCGTTGACTGGGGGCAAGGGGGAGCTAGGGGGTCAGGTGGGTGCGATCGCACCCACCTGACCCCGCATGTGGTCGATCAGATCCTTGAGCCCGTAGGGGTTGACCCGATAGCTGAGCGGGTGGGCAATCAGCCGAGCGGTGCTGTGGAAGAGCACCTCCAGCTCCATCAGGTTGTTTTCTTTTAGGGTTTTGCCGGTCGAAACCAGATCCACAATCGCCTCCGACATGCCGGTGATCGGGCCCAGCTCCACCGAGCCGTAGAGGGGCACAATTTCCACCGGCAGATCAAGGCTTTGAAAGTAGTCGCGGGCGCAGTGGACGTACTTGGAGGCCACCCGGCTGTGGGCGGGCAGATCTAGCGCCGAGCGGTAGGGGCTGGTGGTCTTCACCGCCACCGACAGGCGGCAGCCGCCAAAGCCCAGGTCGGCCAGGTGGGCCACCGCCGGCTTTTTCTCCCGCAGCACGTCGTAGCCCACCATGCCCAGCTGCGCCTGGCCGTACTCCACGTACACCGGTACATCCTGGGCTCGCACCAGCAGCCCTTTGGCCCGGCCCGTGGGGTCGGTAATTTGCAGCTGTCGGTTGGCACCGTCGAGAAACAGGCTAAAGTCGAGGCCCACAGCCTTAAGGAGCTGAATGCTGTCGTTGAGCATGCCGCCCTTGGGCAGCGCGATGGTGAGCATGGTCGAGCTTCCTTAAAATTGCGGGTGAGGAATGCGAATAGCAGCACTGACCGACATGACATTTACCCTCAGTCCTCAGTGGGGTCAGCCGGTGTAGACAACACCAGCTGATAGAAGGCTAGATCTAGCCATCGACCAAACTTGAAGCCAGCTTGTCGAATCGTGCCGCAATGACTAAAGCCTAGACTTTCGTGCAGGCGGATACTCCCTGAGTTGGTCGTGTCGATACCTGCTACGAGAATATGATAATTTTGCTCCTGCGCGGCAGCAATTAGTTCTTGCAGCAAGCGCTTCCCGATGCCCTGGCCCCGAAAACGGGCATCGACATAAACGGAGTGCTCAACCGAATACTTGTAAGCGGGCCACGCCCGGAAGGTGCCGTAACTGCCGAAACCCAT
The DNA here is from genome assembly GCA_035466075.1 of Nodosilinea sp. Taxonomy (GTDB): domain Bacteria; phylum Cyanobacteriota; class Cyanobacteriia; order Phormidesmidales; family Phormidesmidaceae; genus Nodosilinea. The sequence continues at coordinate 8,380 of DATIVG010000282.1, forward strand.
CAGGTCGCTGGACTCATTCTCAATCCCAAGCACCGGAAAATTTCCCCTGATCTTGGCGTTAAACCACTCGGTCATCATCTCTGGGGTTCGAGGCTTGTAGTCGTAGAGCGCCGTAGAGTTGAGAATGGCCTCATTTAGGAGGGCTAAAATCTTTTCCCCATGGCGTTCTGGCTCACACTGAACAATTCGCATCATCTTGCAGCAGTGGACAGCAACAGACATCAAGTCACGCTGAGGGGGAGTTCAGGGTCCGTAGAAGGGAGTTCGCAGGTGAAAAGGTTGGCAGGTTGACCTTTTCAATTTTCTAACCTGCCAACATTCCAACCCCTAAACATCCTTCACCGCCCAACCCGCCGTACTTAGGCCCGAAACTTCTCGGTGACGCGGCGCATGGCCTCATTCACATTGTCGCGGCTGTTGAAAGCCGAAATGCGGAAGTAGCCCTCGCCCGCCGCCCCAAACCCCGAGCCGGGGGTGCCCACCACGTGGCAGCTGTGCAGCAGCTTGTCAAAGAAGTCCCAGCTGCTGAGGTCGTTGGGGGTTTTGACCCACACGTAGGGGGCGTTGACGCCGCCGTAGACGGCAATGCCCGCCGCGGTCAGCTGCTCGCGAATGATGCGGGCGTTCTCCATATAAAAGTCGATCAGGGCGCGGGTCTGGGCCTGGCCCTCGGGGGAGTACACCGCCTCGGCCCCGCGCTGCACGATATAGGAGACCCCGTTAAATTTGGTGGACTGGCGGCGGTTCCACAGGCCGTGGAGGGCCACTGCGCTGCCGTCGGCGGCTTTGCCCATCAGGGTTTTGGGCACCACGGTGAGGGCGCAGCGGGTGCCGGTAAAGCCCGCATTCTTAGAAAAGGAGCGAAACTCGATGGCGCATTCCTTGGCCCCCTCGATCTCATAGATAGAGTGGGGAATGGCGGGGTCGGTGATGAAGGCCTCGTAGGCGGCGTCAAAGAGAATGATCGAGCCGTGGGCGCGGGCGTAGTTGACCCAGGCCTGCAGGTGCTCTTTGGTGGCGACCGCCCCGGTGGGGTTGTTGGGGAAGCACAGGTAGATCAGGTCAACCGCCTCGTGGGGAATGCTGGCGGTAAACGCGTTTTCAGCATTGATGGGCAGGTAGATCAGGCCGTCGTACTCGCCGTTGTCGTTGGCGGGGCCGGTGTGCCCGGCCATCACGTTGGTATCGACGTAGACGGGGTAGACCGGGTCGGTGACGGCGATGGAGTTATTGCTGCCAAAAATGTCGAGAATGTTGCCGCAGTCGCACTTGGAGCCGTCGGAGATGAAAATTTCGCTGGCGTCAATGTCGCAGCCACGGGCCTGAAAATCGTGCTGGGCAATTTTTTCGCGCAGCCACCCGTAGCCCTGCTCGGGGCCGTAGCCCTTGAAGCTGCCGCGATCGCCCATGTCTTCTACCGCCGCAATCATGGCGGCGCGACAGGCCTCGGGCAGGGGCTCGGTGACATCGCCAATGCCCAGCTTGATGATCGGGGCGTCGGGGTTGGCCTCGGCAAAGGCGGCAACCCGACGGGCAATTTCAGGGAACAGGTAGCCTGCTTTGAGCTTGAGATAGTTGTCGTTGATGGTGGCCATGGGGCGTTGCGCGATGGTTTCGATTACTTAAACCAGAGTACAGCGGGACGGGGGGAGTGGGGAGGGAGATGGGGGAGGTGGAGGGGGTGGGGGAGTGATGGAGTAGGGAGTGATGGAGTAGGGGAGTTAGGGAGTTTGGGTTTTGAATTTGGAACGCCCATCACCCCATCACCCCATCACCCCATCACCCCATCACCCCATCACCCCATCACCCCATCACCCCATCACCCCATCACCCCATCACCCCATCACCCCATCAC
>DATIVG010000283.1:0-2066 GCA_035466075.1 Nodosilinea sp.
GGTGCCCTGTGTGGCCAGCGCTGTGGGGGGTAGTCCCACCGTGCTGCGGGCCGACATCAACGGCAAAGCCTTCCCGCTGGCGGCCACCGCCCTCGACTATGCCCAGTACATTGCCGACACCATGGCCGATAGGGCCCGCGACCAGCAGCTATGCCTGTCGGCCTGGCAGCACTACCGCCGCCACCTGAGTTGGGATGCCGCCCAGCAGCAGGCCTGGGGCTATCTGCAAGAGTTGGCTGCGCCCAGCCGGGGAATACCGATGGAAATGCTCACCGGTGGGCCCCAGCCCGCAGCGGGCCAGAGCACCCCTGAAGCCTCAGCCCCGCTGCCCCAGCCCGCTGCCCAACCTTGATGCATATGGCCTGATGCGTGGGGCCTGACGCGTGGGGCCTGATGCCTATGGAACAGGAGACAGACCAGCGGGATCACAGCCCCGCTGGTCTCACCAGGTGGGGTCAACATATAAGTTAATCACCAAAGTTTTCTGCCCCGGCGGCACCGCAGTAATGCAGGCACAGACGGGATCGGCCTGCCCCTCTAGCTCGACTTCACAGGCGTGGCACGACCCCATCAGGCAGCCGGTGGGAATGCTCACCCCGGCCCGGTCGGCCACCGTTAGCAGCGGTTCACCGACCTCGGCTTCAACGGTGACCCCGGCGGGCAAAAACTGAATGGAGACACTCATAGACCCAACGCTCGTAGCAATATTAAGGCGCTGGCCTAGGCGCGAGTCTTAGCCTGTTTCAGCATGGCCACCAGCGTATGGTGGGCATCTTCGGCCCCCTCCAGGCGGTGGTCAAAGGGCACCCGCACGGCGGTGGGCGCGCCGTTGACGGTCACCGCCAGGGTCATGCCCTCAGCGTCAATCGATTCCATCACGGCGGCGGTGGCGGTGGGCTGGTCGCCGTAGGCCGTGGCGTAGAGGAGAACGGCTTCGCCGTGGTCGTCGTTCATGTGTTTGCAGATGCGATCGCTCACCGCAGGGGTAATTGGCTCGGCCATAAAAAATCCCGTAGACTACACTGGCTAGCTGTTACATGCTGTTATGATACCGCCCCTGCCCCCCTCCTCCGAGCATCCCTGGCCCTCGGGCCATGTTTTTCAAAGCCCAGGGGCCCACCTCACCTATCGGGTAGTCGGCCCCTGCTGTCGCCTGTTCGACCGCGAACAGCTGCCCTGGCCCTGCTGCCGCATTCAGTGGCGGGGCAAAGAACCCAGCTGGCGGCGCATTGGTAAACGCCTGGTGCCCGACATGGCCACCCGCAAGTCGCCCTCCTACTGCGTTGAAATTGTGGGCCAGGGCTACGGGGCACCGGCGTTTGTCACCACCCTGTATACCGCCCAGCTAGACCGCGACACCCAGAGCTGGTGGCATACCCGTCTGCCCCAGGAGAATGCTCCGCCAGACTGCCCCGCCGCCGAGTGAGAAAGTTTGTAACGAAACAGATATATAAATGCTCCACAGCGGCCCCATTCGCAGTAGTCTTATGCTCAACGCTGTGATGTTGCTATTGAGGTAGAAACCCTATGCCAGCTGCCTTTTTGCCCTCTATTTTGGTTCCCCTCGTCGGTATCGTTTTTCCGGCGACCGCGATGGCCTTTTTATTCCTTTACATTGAGCGGGATGACGCCGCCTAGACCGTCGAGAGCGCCTAAACGTCTGTGATTCAAGCCCATTCCCCGACTCTGCTTGAGGCCCCCAAGCAAGACTTCAAGCAGGATATTCGGGCCTACTTTGACCGCATTGCCCCCGAGCTAGACCGTTGGAGTCGTCGCAACCGCTACTACTACAACGACCTGGCTCGGCTGCATCGGTTTATTATTCCTCCTGGTAGCCGGGTGCTGGAGGTGGGTTGCGGCACCGGCGATCTGCTCCAGGCCACGGAGCCGTCAATCGGGGTGGGCATCGATTTTGCCCCGGCGGTAGTTGCGATCGCAGCCCAAAAATACCCCCACCTCAGTTTTTACACCCTCGATGCAGAGACCCTAGACCCAGGCCAGCTGGCCCCCGAGCATCGTCAGTTTGACTACATTATTCTGTCAGGGGTGCTCGGCTACCTCGGCGA
>DATIVG010000284.1:0-2198 GCA_035466075.1 Nodosilinea sp.
GGCGAAGTCGCCCGCCACGCCTCCCTGGGGCAGCACCATGAGCTGGCCGCCCAGGCGTCGCTAGAGGCGGCGCAGCGAGGGTTACAGCTGTTTGCCTACGAAGAAGTGGCCGAGCTGGCCCAGCAGGGCCTGAGCCACTGCACCCACCTGGAACCCAAGACCAAATTTGCCTTAGAACTGCCATTGTTGAAGGTGCAGGTGCTGGCGGGGGTCAGTGCTGAGGCGGTCCCGGCGATCGCCCAATCTCTGCAAACCGCGCTGCAAGCCGCTCAAGATCTGGGCTTGCCAGAGGCCGAAGCCACTGGCCTAGAGGCGCTGCTGGTGTTGAACTACCACCACAATCGCCTCAGCGACCTGCACCACCACTCTCTGCGGGCGGCGGAGCGGGGCCACACCGTGCACCCCAGCCACAGCGCCCGAGTGCTGGCCATTAGCGGGGCCTGCCTCACCACCATGGAGCGCGACATGAACCGGGCCGAGGCGCTGCTGCTAGAGGCCCGAGCTCTGGCCCAGCGGGGGCAGGCCATTTTGCCCGATATTCCCTGCGGGCTGGGCATTGTGGCCCGCTTTCGCGGCGACCTGGTCACCGCCCGACGACAGTTCGCCGCGGTCTACGCCCTGCTTGAGACCACGCTGGCAAACGACCCGCCCATCTATTTGAATGTCGCTATGGCCCTCAGCCACTGGGCCATGGCCGAGCTAGAGGCCCACCACTGGGAAGCGGCGATCGCCCGCTGCCGCGACCTCCAGCCCCTGGCCCAAAAGCTGGGACAGGGTAGCGAAGTTGCCTTTGGCCAAGCGCTAGAGGCCCTGGCTGGTTATGCGATCGCACCCCCCCCAGCAGAGAGCCATACCGCTCTAACCACCGCGATCCAAACCCTTCACGACCTCGATGCGCCCCGGAAACTTGCCTATATTTACAGCGGTGCCGCCGAAATCGATCTCAGCCGCCGCCATTCTGAATCGGCCCTAGCCCACGCTACCGCCGCATACACCGCCGCCCAGGTCGTAGCCCATCCCAGCGATGTGGTCATCGCTGGGTCGCTGCTAGTTAGAGCCCAGATCGCCACCGCCCAACTGGACAAGGCCCAGCCAGCCTGGCCCCTGCTGCAAACCTTTGCCCACCGCCAGGAACTCAGCCACCGCGCCACCCAAACCCTGGCCGCCGCCGCCCAAGCGCTCAAGACCTCGGTTTCCCCCACCCGTTAGTGCCATGGCTACAGTTCTGATTGAAGCAACCCATTCCACGCCGCTGATCGGGGCGCAGCTGACGGCGTTTATTCAGCGCTCTCAAGATTGTCTGAAGGCCCGCCACATCCGGCGACTGGGCATGTATATTTCGCCCAACGGTACCCGCACCCTCTGCGAGATGGCCGCCACCGACGCCGATACCGTGCGCGAGGCCTGCTATGCGGCAGGTGCCCCCTTCGACCACGTTTGGGCGGCCGATGCGATCGAGTTTCCCAAGCTGGAGCCAGGTCAGGGCGATCGCCCCTCTCCCCTCCCTGCCGTCCCATCCTCGCCTGCTCTATCCATCGTCAACTCCGGGGCGATCGCAAACGCTGAGAATCGTCGTCCACCAGCGACCGCGGCCCGCGTTTTGGTCTTGTCCCTCTACACCCCTCCCCTCACAGAAGCCCATTTTCAGGAGATGAGGGCCAATCCCACCCTTCACCCCTGCCTGAGCGTCCGCCGCATCCAAAAACTGCGCACCCTGATCTCAAAAGACCGCAGCCGCAGCATTTGCGAATTTCAGGCCACCGACGCCGACACCCTGCGCGAAGCCTTTCGTCAGGAAAACGTTTCCTTCGAGCGGGTGTGGACGGCCCACCTGCGATCGCCCGCATTGCCTTAGAGGATGTTTGAAAAGTCCTATTTCTTGTAGCAAAAGTGGAGATCCCCCTAAATTCCCCTACCCTGCGGGAAGCCGCAAGCGTCTATAAAAAAGGGGACTTTTACCCCCCTTTTTAAGGGGGGCAGGGGGGATCAGCAGGTGACTAAAACTACAGCAAATCACTTTTCAAACGCCCTCTTAGCCACTAGCACCCCGGCGGCACCGCCAATTCTGGCTAAACGATCCTGTTTTGCCAGAGCGCCAGGGCAGGCGCTGGCCTCAATCTAACCCTAAATTTAAACCCCATCATCCCGACTCTACCAAAGTCAATTTGGGAGATGTAGACGTCGCTCAGCCGGAGGCT
>DATIVG010000285.1:0-5449 GCA_035466075.1 Nodosilinea sp.
ATGTTTAACCAGCATGCCAAATGGCTAGATATCTGCAAAAACCACGTGCCCTGGCGGCGCTCGGTGTCGTCGCTGAATATTTTGCTGTCGTCGCTGGTGTGGCGGCAAGACCACAACGGCTTTAGCCACCAGGACCCCGGCTATATCGATCTGGTCACCAACAAGAGCCCGGACGTGGTGCGGGTCTACTTTCCCCCCGACGCCAACTGCCTGCTGTCGGTGGCCGACCACTGTTTTCGCAGCGTTGACTACATCAACGTGATTGTCTCTGACAAGCAGCACCACCTCCAGTACCTGACCATGGAGCAGGCGGTGACCCACTGCACCAAGGGCCTGGGCATCTGGGACTGGGCCAGCAACGACGACTGCGGCACCGAGCCCGATATCCCCGACGTGGTGATGGCCTGCTGCGGCGACATTGTTACCAAAGAGTCGCTGGCCGCCACCGCCATTTTGAGGGAAGAGTTTCCCCACCTGAAGGTGCGGTTTGTCAACGTGGTCGATCTGTTTACCTTGATCTCCCAGGGTGAGCACCCCCACGGGCTGAGCAACCGCGATTTTGACTCGCTGTTCACCCCTGATAAGCCGATCATCTTCAACTTCCACGGCTACCCCTGGCTGATTCACAAGCTGGTGTACCGGCGCTCTAACCAGGAGCGGATTCACGTGCGGGGCTACAAGGAGCAGGGCAACATCAACACCCCGCTGGAGCTGGCGATCAACAACGAGATCGACCGCTTTAACCTGGTGATCGATGTGATTGACCGGGTGCCCAAGCTGGGGTCGGCAGCGGCCCACGTGAAGGAGAAAATGAAGAACAAAATCATTGAGTGTCTCAACTACGCCCACACCGAGGGCAAAGACCAGGATGAGATCACCCAGTGGCAGTGGCCCTACTAGGGGCGATTGATTGGCCCCAAGGGTCATTGACCTGCTGTGCAGTTCAGCGGTCTGAAATAACCAGGCCGCTGAACTGCGTTTGGGGGTGCCTCAGGGGGCTGACGCCGAGTTCACTAAGGCAACCCTTCACTCCAGGGGTTTTTCCATCACCAGGCGGTGGAGTCTGGCCTCGTTGTGCTGGAAAAACAGCCAGGCGATGGGAAAAAAGGTCATGTAGCGGTTGTAGGTCTCTAGCCCCACCAACGCCAGGGCGGCCTCGCGGTGGTGAACCAGGCGGTCGTACCAGGCTTTGATGGTGGGTTGGTAGTCGTGGGTGGAGTCGTGGGTGAGGCTGAAGCCAGCTTCGGTGGCGGCCGCCCGGTGGTGGTGGTGCAGCACCAGCAGCGAGCCGGGGAAAAACAGTTGCAGGGCGATGGCTGAGGCGGGGTAGGGCTCGCGCTCAAAGGAAAAGAACTGGTGGACGGCCAGCCCGCCGGGCCGGAGGGCGGCGTACATTTTTTGGTACAGGGCGCTGAGCTCGCTGGGCCGGACATGCTCCAGGGCGCCGATGGAGAGGATGCGATCGCACCCCCCCTCTACTCCCCCAATGTCAAACGGATCGGTAACAAAGTTGGCCAGGGCCACATCGAGCCCCAGGGTTTGCCGGCTGTAGGCCCACTGCTCGCGGGAGAGGGTCAGGCCCCTCAGGTGGCCGCGGTGGCCGCTGTCGCGCAGGTAGGCGAGCATGGCCCCCCAGCCGCAGCCCAAATCGAGGATGGTTTCCTCGCCGCTGAGCCGCAGCAGGGCGCGCAGGTAGTCGGCCTTGCGGGTTTGGGCGGTCTCCAGGGTATCGGCAGCGCTGAGGAAATCGGCGCAGGTGTAGAACCGGTAGCGGCTGTCGAGAAACAGGGCGTAAAAGTCGTTGGACACATCGTAGTGGGCTTCAATGCCGCTGGCCTGGTCGGCGGCCAGCCGGGCGGTGAGGTAGGCCCGGCGCTGGGCCGCGGGCGGGGTGTGGCGCAGTAGCGCGGTCAGCCAGGCCGGTCGGGGCTGGGTCCAAAAGTGCCAGTTTTCTGCCGGGTCGAGGGGGGCGGGGGCGTGGATGCGGTGACGGGCGATCGCATATAGCGGCCCAGCGGTCACCAGATCGATCACCAGATCGGAGCCAAACCGTGACCACTGCCTGAGCTGATGCATGGGTTCTCCTCGTGAGCATTTGCTGATTGTTGATCGGCGGCAGGTGTGCTAGATTCATCTTCAACTTAATAGTTACGCTGCCTAATTCAGGCCGTCCCGAGAGGGTCTGAAACGGAGGAACCAACTTTTGGGGCTTATCTCAGGGCGAAACGCATCGCCAGAGAAGGGGATCTCTCACCCCTCGCCCGTCAGCTAACTCCGTCGGCCTTGGGAGAGAACGTACTGGAAGGCTTTTTCTAGCGCTATCCGTAGTTCTCCTGCTACCGCTACCCCCCGGTGAATGTCATTCAACCGAGGGGTTTTGTCCAGCACAAAAACAAGGAGACAGGGTATGGAAACCTGGTCTGAGGTCACGGCGTCGGTGATCTTTTTTGGGGTGTTGGCGCTGATTGCCACCGAGCGCATGCACCTCACCATTGCCGCCTTTTTGGGGGCCATGCTGCTGATTTTTTTGCATGTGCTCACCCTCGATCAAGCGATTGGCTACATCGGCAACAGCCACGCCACCCTGGCCCTATTTTTTGGCGTCATGGTGATGGTGCGCGCCTTTGAGCCCACCAAAATTTTTGAATATTTGGCCACCCAGATGGTGATTATGGCCAAGGGGGAGGGCAAGCGCCTGCTGCTGGGCATTGTGGCGATTACGACCCCGATCTGCGCCATGCTGCCCAATGCCACCACGGTGATGCTGCTGGCCCCGCTGATTCCCCCGATGGCGGCGGAGCTCAACATTAACTTTGTGCCGCTGCTGATCTTGATGGTGTTTGTGGCCAACAGCGCCGGTCTGCTCACCCTGGTGGGCGACCCGGCCACATTTATTGTCGGCAGCTCCATCAACATGAGCTTTTTAGACTACCTGATGAAGCTGAGCCTGGGGGGCGTAGTTGCGATCGCAACCATTGTGGTGATGCTGCCCATTCTCTTTCCCAACACCTGGAACAAAAAGCTCGATGACCTCGACCACCTGCCCCACCCGGTGGTCAACCACCCCCGCATGCTGGCCCTGGGCGGCGTCATTGTCGCCCTGGTGCTGGGGCTGTTTGTGGTGGGGGAGAGCCTGCCCGTGCCCATTTCGCCCGCTGCGATCGCGCTGCTGGGGGCGGCCCTCTGCCTGCTGCTCACCCACCACAGCGGCATCGACACGGTGCAAAACATTTTGCGCGATGTGGACTGGAGCACCCTGGTCTTTTTCATGAGCGTGTTTGTGCTGATCGGCGGCCTGCAAGAAACCGGGGTGATCAGCGCCGCCTCCGGGCTGCTGGGGGTAGTAATCGGCCAAAATATCGCCCTGGGGTCGATGCTGCTGCTGTTTATCACCGGCATTCTCTCCAGCCTGATTCCCAACATTCCCCTGGTGGTGGCGATGGTGCCGCTGCTGAAGGAGTACCTGGTGAACGTGAATTTGGTGGGGCCCGAGCTGCTGTCGCCCGACTTTGCCGGGCAGGTGCCGCCGGAGATTTTGCCCCTGTTTGCGGCCATGATGTTTGGCGCTACCCTGGGGGGCAACGGCACCCTGGTGGGGGCCTCGTCGAACATTGTGGCGGCGGGCATTGCCGAGCAGCACGGCAAGCCGATCTCCTTTCGGCTGTTTTTGACCTACGGCCTGCCGCTGATGGCGCTACAGCTGATGGTGATTAGCGCCTACGTGGGCATTCGGTTTTTGCTGTAGGCAGGGGCAGGGTGCGATCGCAACTCAGCCCATCGGCAGAGTCAGGCACCCCTTGCCAATCAGGTTCCGCGTTTGAAATGCCGCAGAATTTACTCTGCGTGAATGGCCCGTAAACCATCGGGCAGATTGGGTGTGCGTTGCCACAAGCGGCAACGCGCACCCTTTTTTTTATGTTGGCAGCCTGCTGGCAAATAGCTTCAGATCAAAACCTGCGTAGGTTGGGCAAAGGGCAAAGCCCGTGCCCATCGCCCTGATGATGGGCACGCGATGCTTTGCCCATCCTACGTTTAGTTACACCTACCCCCGCCAAAGTTAGGGGTGCTCGGTTTCTGACAGGCGAAATGTAGCGATCTGGGGCAGTCGTTTGGCATTCACGCAGCTGCGTAAAGCAATCTGCCCCCTGAGATCGCCAATGTGGCACAGCAGTTTAGCAATGTGGCACAGCAGATCGTTAATGTGGCACAGCAGTTTGGCAAAACTGGCACAGCAGTTTAGCGATCTGCACCTTCAGATCGCCAATGTGGCACAGCAGATCGTCAATGTGGCACAGCAGTTTGGCGTTGCAGGGCCAAAGTACAGCGCTGCGCTAGGTCAGCTCAATCTACGCTGCGCTGCATGGCCAGGTTGCTCAGCTATTTGGCCGATGTTTGCCGCCAACGGGGCGACTCTGGCGCGGGTTTAAACCCCAGGGGCAGTATTAGCTTGTGCAGAGCAGCGCCCCGCTCTGCCCTACTCAATGCCTGAAAATCTTGCCCCGTTACCGCCGCGTTTGAATCTACCAACCTATTAACCTTACTGAGGGTGCAACCCATGGCCATTGTCGATACCAGTCGCCGTCTCCAGGCCCGTGCCATTTTGCAAGATGTTGAGTCCTACGAGGGGCTTGCCGCCGTTGCCGACTACACAGCCAGACGCCTAGAAGCCACCCCCGAGGCGCTGCAAACGGCCCTGGCCACCATGCAGGCCAAACAACAAAAAGAGACCGAAATGCTGGCCCTAGCCAAAGCCGCTACCGACGAAGCCCGCCAGGCCGAGTGGGATTTTCACAACAGCGTGATGGCCATGAAAGAATCGGTGCGGGGTCTGTTTGGCCCCGACAGCCACGAAGCCCAATCGGTCGGCTACAAGAAAAAGTCTGAGCGCAAGCGCCCCCGCCGCCGCGCCGCCTAGGCAGGCCAGGTCAAAATGCGGGTCAGCCCCCAGGGTTCTAAACGCCCTGGGGGTTTTTTTGTCGGCGGCGCTACTGTGCCAGCCCAAGGCGTCAAACCCCAGCCCTGGGTTGTGGCCATCGCCACAGCGCACCCCAAACCCCTGGGCTAGGATGACCGAGATAAAACCAAAATTTGGTAATCAGGGGGGCAACGCATGGGCTCAATGGCGGGCAAAGTCGCAATTGTGACCGGGGCCAGCTCTGGCATTGGCCGGGCGACGGCGGTTGCCTTTGGCCAGGCGGGGGCCAGCGTGGTGGTGGTGGCGCGCCGCGCCGACAAGGGCGAAGAAAGCGTTCAGCTAGTCAAAGCTGCCGGTGGCGAGGCGATATTTGTGCAGGCCGATGTCACGAGCGCATCGGATATTGAGGCCATGGTGCAAAAAACCGTTGAGACCTATGGCCGCCTTGACTACGCCTTTAACAATGCCGGTTCTGGAACGTCGGGCAAAATCGCTGACCTGTCGGAGGCCGACTGGGATTTTGAGATCAATGCC
>DATIVG010000286.1:0-18445 GCA_035466075.1 Nodosilinea sp.
AAAGCCTCGCCTTCGTGCGTAACAGCGTCACCGCCACCCAAAATAATCCCGGCATTGTGCCCAGCAACTTTGACATCGCCGAGTTTAACCGCGACTACCAGCTCACCGTCGCCCTCAGCGAAGTGCTGGGCCTGCTAGAGCAGCTTACTGAAACCGTTGACGACACCCTGCTTGCCGTCGGCAGCGAATCCATGGGCGGTAGCCTGCTCGTCTACGACTACGCCAAAGCCGCCGCCCGCCACTCCCCCGGCCTCAAGAGCGTTGCCGACCAGCTGGGCGAGCGCTTCAAAGCCCTGGGCCGTCGCCGCGCCAAGGCCAGCGACACCGCCGCTTAGACCCACTGCTAACAAAAAGAACGAGGGGGATGGCTAATTCCAGTTGGCCATCCCCCTCGTTCTTTTTGCCATAGCTGGGTGACTCAGCGGCATCCAGTTATTCCCGGCGCTATCCCCCCCAGCCGCGATGGCGCTTTTGCAGGGTTTCGACCTGCTCGGCAATGGTGGGGTCATAGAGGCGCAGGTAGTTCCAGTAGCCGCCAAACACCGAGCGCACGTAGCCCTTGGTCTCGGGGTAGGGAATTTTTTCGGCAAAGTCGTCGGCGTCGGCGTAGCCGCCCCGGTTGATCCAGCTCGCCACCGCGCCCGGCCCGGCATTGTAGCTGGCCACGGCAAACAGCGAGTGGTTGTCGTACTCGGCGTGGGTGTAGTCGAGGTACCAGGTGCCGAGCTTGACGTTGTCTTCGGGGTTATTCAGGTCATAGCTGGGCAGCCCGGCCTGGCCTTTGATCCATTCGGCGGTGGCGGGCATGACCTGCATCAGCCCCGCCGCCCCCACCCCGGAGCGAATGTTGGCCTCAAAGCGCGACTCCTGGCGCATTAGAGCCGTGACCAGCAGCGGGTTGAGCCGCCGCTCCGCCGACCAGGTGGTGATCAGGTCGGCGTAGGGCAGGGGGTACACGCCGTGCCAAAAGTCGGGACGCTGCTTGAGCTCTTTGACCACCGCCAGATCGGCGGGGTCGTCGGCCAGGCTGAGGCTGGAGACCTGGTAGATGCCGTTGATGTTGTCGTTGGTGCCCAGGCGCATCAGGCCGTCGGTAAATTGCTCGGCGGGGGTGGGGTCCTGGTAGTTGCTGTACTCCAGCTGCCAGCGCTCCCAGGCCAGCTGGTCTTGGCCCAGCAGGTAGAGCTCCTGCACGGTGTCCGACCCGGCGGGCAGGGGTATGCGCTGGGTGGGCGGGGCCAGGGCGGGGGTCTGCGATCGCACCGTCTTAAAGTCGCCCACATTCCAGCCCAGGGCCACCGCCGACCGCCAGGCGTAGTACGACTCGGGGTGGCGGGCAATCACGCTCTCCAGGGCGCTCTGGGCCACCTCGGCCTGGCCCAGCTGCCGCCCCCACTTGCCCACCCAGTAGCCCGCATCGGCGGCCAGCTCGCTGTCGGGGCTGTGTTTGAGCACATCGCTGCCCCAGCTCAGGGCCATGGCCAGGTCGCCCTGGGCGGCGGCGTTGCGGGCATTGTTGAGGCGAATCTCCGCCGCCGCCTCAGAGTCTTTGTACTCCTTGAGAATGAGCTCGCGGGTGGCCTGGGCCGACTCGGCACTGTTTAGCGCATCGAGCCGGGCGGCCCGCTCCTGCAGCGCCTCGGCGGCCCGGTCGGGGAACCGGTTGACCACCTGGTCTAGCACCCCCAGGGCCGCCTGGTCGGGCAGGCTCTGGGCCAGGCGCAGCAGGCCGGTGGCGGTCTCGGGCGCGTTGGGAAACTGCTGGTCGAGCTGGGTGTAGAGGGCGATGGCGCGGTCGCGGCGGCTGCTCACCTGGGCCCCCCGGGCTGCCCGGTAGAGGTTGCGGGGCGAGGGCGGGGCCTGGGCGTAGGCCACCGCCGCGTCGCCGTAGCTGTCGATGCGCCAAAAGCCAAAGCCCACGGTCTGCCAATCTTCGGGGCTGAGCTGGCTGGCAAACTCGGTCTTCAGCCGCAGCAGCGCCGCTCCGGCACTGGGGTGGTGCAGGCCCGCCCGCGCCATGATCATCAGCAGGGGCAGGGTGTCGGCCCGGTTGGGGTCGGCGGTGAGCCGCTGGTGGGCCACCTCCACCGCCTTGGGATGGGTGGGAAACTGCTGCACCAGCCGGTCCCAGTAGGTGGGGTCCTGCTGGCCGAGGGTGTAGAGCAGAGGTGCGATCGCGCCATCCTCGCCGTACTCATTCAAAAGCCGCTGCTGGGTCTGCGCCGCCGCCTCGGCCTGCCCCGCCGCCCGCTGGGCCTGGGCCAGCGCCAGGGCCACGTAGGGGGCCATCGGTGGGTACTCGGCCTCTAGCCCCTCCAGCAGCGGAATGGCGCTGCCGCCGCGATCGCTGTTGATCAAGTCGAGGGCCAGCAGGTACCGGGCCCGGTACTGGCTCAGGGCCGGTCGCCCCGCCGCCGCCGCCGTCAGCGCCGCCTGGCGTTGGGCGGCGGGCTGTAGCGCCAGGGCCAGCACCGGGTCGTCGGCATCTTGCCCGCCCAGACCGCCCAGCCCCGGCAGCAGCGACTCCTCCAAAATGGTGTCGCTGCTGCCCCCCGGCGCTACCGTATTCACCAGGGCGGCCCCCATGCCCAGCGACAGCGCGCCAATGCCTGCGATCGCCACCAGGGGGAGGTTTGCCTTCAACCGTTTCACCATGGCACACCCAATCACGCTGAATAAGAGGTCTAGCGAAAACAATGGTCCTTGGCGTCGTACCGAGAGGCCAGCGAGAGACCAGCGGCAAAACTTGTGGGACGGCTTGGCCAACCAAACCGTCGCTCTATCCTAGCGAACCTGCCCGAGACTGATGCAGGTGCTCTGGGCTCGGCCCCAAAGTAGTCTTATAAATAACCTGGGCGGCAGCCCAGAGAGAAACCCAGAGCTGTCTTCACCCGTCGCCGCCGCGCCCTGGGGGGTGATCCAAGGTTTATAGTAAACAGAGCATCTGCAAACGCGCACCTGCAAACTACGCCAACTAAGCCCCTAGGTTGAATGGAATTTCACGCTTCTAACACCCCCCTGCTCGACTGGTCTGGCGACGCCTTGATCCTCGGCCTCAGCGAAGACGCCCTGCCCCTCTCCACCACCCTGGCCGAGCTCAACAGCCGCGTCGCCGGGCTGCTGCAAGAGCTGATTGACGAGGTGGAGTTCACCGGCAAAGAGGGCAGCACCGCCATCACCCGCGTCGGCAGCGGGGCCAGCATGCGCAAACTGGGAATCGTTGGCCTCGGGGCCGGTAGCGCCATCACCGCCGAAACCCTGCGCCGGGCCGCCGCCGCCGCCGCCCGCCTGGCCCAAAAAGAAAAGTGTGCCTCCCTGGGGCTGAGCATGCCCCTGCTCAACGGCGATCTCGGCGGCGATGCCGCCCTCACCGCCCAGGCCCTGGCCGAGGGAGCCCGCCTGGCCCTCCACCAGGACAACCGCTTCAAGTCCGACGACAAAGACAAAGGCAAAAAAGACAAGGGCAAGGGCACCCTCACCGCCATTCACCTGCTGGGTCTGCCTGAGCAAACCGAGGCCCTGCACAGCGCCCAGGCCATCTGCGACGGGGTAATTTTGGCCCGCGAGCTGGTGTCGGCCCCCGCCAATGTGGTCACCCCCGAGGCCCTGGCCCAGACCGCCCAGGACATCGCCACCGCCCACGGCCTGGAGCTTGAAATCTTGGAGCAGGCCCAGTGCGAGGCCCTGGGTATGGGGGCCTACCTGGGGGTGGCCAAGGCCTCTGACCTGCCGCCCAAGTTCATTCACCTCACCTACCGCCCGGCGGGCACCCCCAGCCGCAAGCTGGCCATCGTCGGCAAGGGCCTCACCTTTGACTCCGGCGGCCTGAATATCAAGCCCACCGGCAGCGGCATCGAAATGATGAAAATTGACATGGGCGGGGCCGCCGCCATGCTGGGGGCGGCCAAGGCCCTGGCCCAGCTCCAGCCCACTGCCGAGGTGCACTTCATTACCGCCGCCGCCGAAAACATGATCAGCGGTCGGGCCATGCGCCCCGGCGACATTCTCACCGCCTCCAACGGCAAAACCATTGAGGTCAACAACACCGATGCCGAGGGTCGCCTCACCCTGGCCGACGCCCTGGTGTTTGCCGAAAAGCTCGGGGTTGACGCCATCGTGGACCTGGCCACCCTGACCGGGGCCTGCATTGTCGCCCTGGGCGATGACATTGCCGGGCTGTTTAGCGAAAACGAGGCGCTGGCGGGTGCGATCGCAGCTGCCGCCACCACCGCAGGCGAAAAGTTCTGGCGCTTGCCCATGGAAGAAAAATACTTCGACGGGCTCAAGTCGGTGGTGGCCGACATGAAAAACACCGGCCCCCGCCCTGGCGGATCGATCACCGCCGCCCTGTTTCTCAAGCAGTTTGTCACCGCTACCCCCTGGGCCCACCTCGACGTAGCCGGCCCGGTGTGGACAGAAAAAGAAAGCGGCTACAACAACCCCGGCGGCACCGGCTTTGGCGTGCGCACCCTGGTGCAGTGGGTGCTGGCTGGCTAACCCATAGACCGGTACCGTTGCACCGTAGTCAGGGCTACAAAGCCCTCAGTATTTACCGCAAAAAATTTTATGCATCTACTCCGATGGATAGATGATTTTGAGGCGTGCTTGTATTTTTTTGCCGCCGCGTTAATGATTAACCCATAGCCCTAGTCCAAAGGGTCAAGACATTAGTTTTAGAGCATGTTTGGATGTCAAAAATGTGCTCTCTACCGCCGAATGTTTTGACCCGCTAGGCTGTGGCGCTATCGCTTTTTGGTCGTCACTAATTTTTGGTCGTCGAGATGGGGTTGAGTTCCTGCATCGAGCGGCTACCCCAGCTGGGTTAAGGAACAAGCGGGGGGTGTTTTGCAGTCAAAGTCAACAGGCTCCTGGGATAACTCAGCTATGGTTGCCCAGCGAGTGATTTTGATTGCGTGAGCACCGTGTATGAATGACCAGACCCTAATGCGAGATATTGATTCATGGATACCTCTACGGCTTCGGCAGGACTGGCCCTGCAACCGAGAGCAACCGTTCACCGCTCAACGCCGCCGGTAATTGTGGTGGGGCTACCGAGAAGCGGTTCTTCCTACGTTGCCCACGTTCTATCCTGCCTGCAAGACTGGTTTGTATTTGACGATCTCTATGCCTACCAAAAGGCTCAGGCCCTGGGCATTTCCACCCAAACCGATCTCTCCCTCGATCGCGAAAAACTGAAGGAATTTATTCATTCGATCACCTGGCAACTGCGGGCTAAGATCCGGTTCGAAAAAAATTTCCAGGTGCCCGATCTGTCGTTTCAAGACACCTTTGCCATGGAAGCAGCGGTGCTCAATGCTCTGACCGCTGCCCCGCTCACCTGGCCCCAGGTGCTCGAAGAATGGATGATGCGCCTGGCCCTGAGCCACGGTAAATCGCGGTGGGGATACAAAACTCCCCAAGATTTCATGCACATGGATGAGCTGACCGATACCTTTCCTGGGGTTCGATTTGTCTACATTTTGCGCGACCCGCGCCATGTGCTGCGGTCCTTTAAAAACCTGCCGAGGGTCAAAACTCGCGGCGATCAAGATGGCGAGTCGCGGCAGTATCACCCCGCTGTCTACGCCCTCTACTGGCGCAAGGCCTACCAAACGGTGCACGACTTTATCGAGCGGGGCCGCGCCCCGGTAGAAATCGTCAAATTTGAGGATCTAATCGCCCGGCCCCACCGGGTGGCCGACCGCCTCAGTCAATTTTTAAACACCACCGTGGTGGGCCCGGTGGAGGTGGATCGCAGCAATTCATCCTTTAATCTCTCCAAGCGCCGCGAGCTGACCGAGACCGAAGTTGCCCTCTGCGAAAAAATCGCTGGCGACTGCATGGTGGCGGCGGGCTACGAACTCCAGGGGGCCAAACCCAGCCCCGCCGACCTGATTGATTTAACCGCCACCTCGGCAGATTTTGTCACCTACCAGATTCAGCGGGTGCTCACCGACGGCAAGGCGCGGTCGTCGGTGCTGGCCTTTGCCAAGCGGCTGCTGGCGTCGTAGCCGGTGACCCAGGCCGGGGAGAGCATTGAGAGGGTGGCGCTGCCCCGGCAAACTGGCCCCAGCGACAGCGGGGTCGGGGCCGCCATCGGGCCGGTTGCCCAGTCATTTTTTGTTGCCGGGGCCAAGTTGTCTAGGTGTGAGATGGGCTACTGCTAATTGAATTGGGATCGGCTATTATGGCAGCAAATATTGCGGTTGGTCGGCTTAGGGCGCGGCTCTAACCCGTTCTGAAACGGCCAATCCAGTATTTCAAATATTGGTATTTTGGTTCGGAGAGACTCGTGACTATCTACATCGGGAACTTGTCCTTTCAGGCATCTGAGGACGATATTAAAAGCGTTTTCGCCGAATATGGCGAGGTGACTCGGATTAGCTTACCCATCGATCGGGAGACCGGACGAAAGCGGGGGTTTGCCTTTGTCGATATGGCCGATGAGGCCAAGGAAGACCAGGCGATTTCTGAGCTAGACGGGGCCGAGTGGCTAGGTCGCGAGCTGCGGGTAAATAAGGCCCGCCCCCGCACTGAGGATGGCGGCGGCGGCGATAGCGGCGGCGGTCGGCCCAACCGCAGCAACCGCTTCTCCCACAATCCGCTCTAGGTCTGAGCCTAGCCTCGATGGCTGAGTCTTGCACTGCCCTGGGCCCAATAGGCCAGGGAATTTGCTGTGGCCCATTGACTGTCGCCTTTTAGAACTGTCGCCTTTTAGCCACAACTTACGATCGATTGCCTTGGTTGGAGTATTCACTAGAATGCCCCAACCAAGGCTTTTTTTGAGCCAGGGATAGGTGGGGGTGGCTGAGTTGAGGCATGCACTGGGGCGGGGCCAAGGGCTGTTGGCCTGGTCGAGCGGCGTGAAAGGTTTGATTATCCCTGGGTTCTACGACTCCGATATTCTGGGGCCCGATATTTTTGGGGGCGAGATTCTGCGCTATTCTGCAACGAACTGTCGTTGGTGAAACCGGATATAGATGGCACGGTGGCGCTGGATACTGCTGCTGGTGGGGTTGCTGCTGGGCCTGGGGGCGCTGCTGGTGCTGGCCGACTCGCTGCTGCGGCTCTACGGGGCGCTGGCCCTGGTGTCGCCGCTGGCGGCTCGCCTGGTGGTGGGCCTGATTGTGGGAGCGGGGGCGGGGGCCCGGGGGGCGCCGGGGGCGGCGCGGCGGGGGGGGGGGCTGTGTGGGGGTGGGGGGGGGGGGGCGGGGGGGGGGGGCGTTTACCGGCTGTGGCCTTTTTTGCGGCCCCGCCGTCGTCGTCTGCCCCAGGCGCCGCGCCACCCGGCGGAGGCTGCGATCGCAAGTCTGGCGGCGGTACAGCAGCAGGTGGAGCAAATTCAAGATCAGGTGGCCCGCCAGGCGTTGCAGCAGCGGGCCGAGGATCTTCACCGGGCGGCGGCCCACCGCGCCTTTACCATTGCCGTGTTTGGGGTGGGGTCGGCGGGCAAGACGGCGCTGATCAACGGTCTGCTGGGGCAGCCGGTGGGGGCGGTGGGGGCCGCCATGGGCACCACCCAAACCCCCCAGACCTATGCCTGGCAGCTGCCCCACACGCCGCGGGCGCTGGAGCTGATCGACACCCCCGGCATTGCCGAGGTGGGGGTGGCGGGCACCGAGCGCGAGCGGGTGGCCCGCGACCTGGCCACCACCGCCGATCTGATCTTGTTTGTGGTAGACGATGACCTGCGCCAGGCCGAGTACGCCGTGCTGCAATCGCTGCTGGCCATGGGCAAGCGCCTGCTGCTGGTGCTCAACAAGGCCGATCGCTACCCCGCCGCTGAGCTAGAGGCGCTGCTGGGCAAGGTGCGATCGCGCCTGGTGCCCCCCCTGGCCGCCGACGATATTGTCGCTGTGGCCGCTCTGCCCCAGCCCCTGCCCCAGGTGGGCGGCGGCTGGCTGCAAATGCAGCCCACCCTGCTGCCCCTGCTGGCCCGCCTGGCCGACCTGCTGCGCCAGGACGGCGAAACCCTGATGGCCGACAACCTGCTGCTGCAAACCCAGCAGCTCGGCGCCACCGCCCGCCAGCTGATCGACACCCAGCGCCAGGCCGAGGCCGACGCCATCATCGACCGCTACCAGTGGCTGGGGGCCGGGGCCATCGCCATCACCCCGCTGCCCGGCCTCGACTTTTTGGCCACCGCCGCCATCAACGCCCAGATGGTGGTCGAGCTCAGCCAGGTCTACGGCTGCGATGTCAGCCTCGAAGAAGGCAAGGCCCTGGCCCTGTCGGTGGCCAAAACCCTCACCGGCCTGGGCCTGGTCAAGGGCACCGTAGACCTGCTGGCCCTGGGCCTGCAAACCAACCTGGCCACGGTGATCGCCGGGCGCGCCCTGAAGGGCATGAGCGGGGCCTACCTCACCCGCATTGCCGGCAAGAGCTTTGTCGAATACTTTCGCCACAACCAAACCTGGGGCGACGGCGGCATGGGCACCGTGATTGAGCAGCAGTTTCGCCTCAACCAGCGCGACGCCCTGATGAAAGCCTTCATCAAAGAGGCGGTGGCGCGGGTGGTGCCCCTGGTGCAGGGCCAGCCCTAGGGCAATTCTAAAGAAACCCCAAAACATCCCGTCAGGCCGTCAATTCAGCGGTGCCGGTGGGCATGCTACCGGGTAGCCATATCGATTTCAAGTCGTCAGCCCCCACCTCGGCAGCCGCGGGAGGGCTGGCTTTTTTATGGGCGGCGGGGCTGGCGGCTACATCAGCCCCGCCTGGTCAAAGTCGGCACAGTCAATGGCCGACTCCGACAGGGCAATGGTGGGATGCAGCGGGCATTTGAGCCGGTGGTCGTTGGTGAAGTAGCGGCAGTCGGCGCAGGGAATTTTGTGCATGGTGCTGGCCCGCGCCATCCCGTCCCGCAGGGCGGTCGCCACATTCCACAGGGTGAGGCCCACCAGGCCCCAGGCCAGGGCAAAACACAGCGGCACCAAAACCGGCTGCACCAGCGACAGGAGTTTGACCGGCAGGGCGATCAGCGGTAAGACCATAGGCGGCAACGTCATGGCTCTGGGTAGATAGTGGGGGCAAAGCCTGAATCTGGTTGCGGGTTTCCCCAGCTTCGCTTATGCCAGCTTCTCCCAGGCGTCGGCGTTGAGCGCCGCTGCGACCGACAAATTATTGAATCTAGACGTTCTGCAACACAGCGCCTAGGGCGGCGGGCCCTCGGTTGCGATCGCAAGTTGCACCCCCGGCAGCGATCGCAGGCTGTCCATCACCGCCACCACCCGCCCGTGGGGCACCGCCTGATCGGCTCGAATCACCACCACCCCGCCGTCCGTCACCGTGCCCAGGGTTTGAATCGCCTCCACCAGCTGCCCGTCGGCCACGGGCCGATCGCCCACAAACACCTCCCCCGCCGCATTGATCGTCACCACCACCTGGCGCTGGGTCTGGGCCTCAGCGGTCTCTGCCCCCGGCAGCGCCACCGGCAGCCCCTCGTTGCGGGTCAAAAACAGGCTCGACAGAATAAAAAATGCCAGCACCGCAAACACCACGTCGATCATCGGCACGATGTTAATTTGCACCGGCGGTTCTGGGTCTTCGGGGAGATGCATAGGGAGATTCGGCTAAAGGAACGTCATCGGCTCAGCCAGCGGCCTGGGGAATACGGGCCATGGTCAGCAGTTTTTCGGCCACCGCATCGGCCACGGGCATTACCGACAGCCGGTTGCCCCGCCGCACCACCCACAGCTCCTCGTCGGTAAACGCCTGCCGCAGCTGCTCCAGGGCAATGCCGGTCTCAAAGGTCTCCACATAGCCCACCGTCACCGTGTACCAGCGGGGCTGCTCGCGGGGAGATTTGGGGTCGTAATATTTGCTGGCCGGGTCAAACTGGGTCGGGTCGACCACGTTGGTCTCCACGATCTCCATCAGCCCCACAATCCCCGGCGGCTTGGTGTTGGAGTGGTAAAAAAACGCCCGATCTCCCAGGGCCATGCTGGTCAAAAAATTGCGGGCCTGGTAGTTGCGCACCCCGTCCCACAGCTCGGTGCGATCGCGCTCCAGATCGGCAATGCCGTACACATCCGGTTCAGATTTCATCAGCCAGTAGGCCATGGTCAATTACCTTTGCCAATCACCTGTGCCAACCATGTTGTTTGGGCCGCCGCCCGCAGCGTGGCCCGCCGCCCGCCCCCCGGCCCATCGCCCAGCGACAGCCGAATCGCCTCCCGCGGCGGCTCGCTCCAGCGCTCGGCCCACTCAATGGCCAGCACCCCAGGCGGCACCTCTTGCCCGTCCCCGTAGCTCTCCAGCTCCAGGGACCCCACCTGCGCCGGGGCCAGACGGTACAAGTCCACATGATAGAGGGGAATCCGCCCCTCCCGATACTCATTCACCAGGGTGAAGGTGGGGCTGCCGATCGGCTCCGCAATGCCCAACCCCGCCCCCAGCCCCTGCACCAGGGTGGTTTTGCCGCTGCCCAGGTCGCCCGCCAGCAGCAGCACCGTGCCCGGTGGGCAAGCCTCCCCCAGCCTCCGCCCCAGGGCCAGCGTGGCCTCCCGATCTGGCAGATCTACCTCAAAGCAAGCCTCAGCCATGCCCTCTCACGTCCCGCCGGTTACCCAGTTATCCCTGTTCACTCTATCGCCACTCTATCGCTAATTTCGGCCCTCTAGCGGCGCGGGCTACCTAAATTTGCCGGTGCGACAGGTCGGATAGAGAGGGCGAACTGGTAGGGCGAACTGGCAGGGCGAATTGGCCCCATGGCTATGACTCGCCAGCCGGTTGACGGGGCTCTGACAGCAGGCGGGCGATGGTTTTGAGCAGGTCGCTGAGGTCGTAGGGCTTGAGCAAAAAGGCGCTGGCTCCGGCGGCCAGGGCGTTGGCCTCGTAGGTGGGCAGGCCGCTGGTGGCAATAATGCCGATGTGGGGCTGAATCACCCTGAGCCGCTGGATCAGGGTGATGCCATCCATGCCGGGCATCATCATATCGAGCACCACCAGGCGCAGGGTGGCCTGGTGCTGGGCGTAGCAGTCGAGGGCCTCGAAGCCGTCGCTGGCCATCAGGGTGCTGTAGTTGTAGTTGAGCAGCAGCGATCGCACCGATTGCTGCACCGCGGCATCGTCTTCGACCACCAGCAGCAGTTCGCCCTGGCCGCGGGGGGGGGCGTCGGGCAGGGCGAGGGCGGCGGCGCTGGTGGCCCCGTCGCTGGCGGCGGCGGGCAGGTAGACCTGCATTTGAGTGCCCTGGCCCACCTCGCTGAGCACCCGCACAAAGCCGCCGCTGGCCTTGACAATGCCCAGCACCGTGGCCAGCCCCAGGCCGGTGCCCTGGCCGGGGCCCTTGGTGGTAAAGAAGGGGTCAAAGATGCGATCGCGCACCCCGGGGTCAATGCCGGTGCCGGTGTCGGCCACGGTGAGCCGCACGTAGTCGCCCTCGCTGGCGTCGAGGTGGGCCAGGGCCAGGGCGGCATCCACCGTCACCCGCTCGGCGGCGATGGTGAGGGTGCCGCCGTCGGGCATGGCGTCGCGGGCGTTGACGCAGAGATTCATCAGCACCTGGTGCAGGTGGGTGGGGTCGGCGGTGACCCGCAGCCGCTCGCCATTGTCTGGGGGCAGGTGCAGCCGAATGGGCCGGGGCAGACTCTGCTCTAGCATGTGGCCCAGGTCTTGCAGCAGCGGCCCCAGGTCAACCTCGGCGCGGGCCCCGCTGCTGCTGCGGGTAATCGACAAAATTTGCTGCACCATGCTGGCCCCCCGCTTGGCGCTTTCCTCTAGCAGGCGCAGCTGGTCTTGGGCCTTGTCGCCCAGCTGGCGCTGGGTGAGGCGCAGCAGCTGGGCAATGGTGACGATCGGGGTAAACACGTTGTTGAGGTCGTGGGCAATGCCGCTGGCCAGCCGCCCCAGGCTCTCCAGCCGCTGGGCCTGGTAAAACTGCGCCTCCAGGGCTTTTTTCTCGGTGATGTCGGTCTCCACCGAGAGAATGAAGCGGGGCTGCCCGGCCTCGTTGTTGACCAGGGTCCAGCGGGCGGCGACGGTGACCACCTGGTTGGTTTTGGTCAGTTTGTCCAGCTCGCCGCGCCATTCGCCCTGCTCTAGCAGGGTGGGCAGCATGGTGCCGTGGCGGGCGTTTTCGCAGCGCAGCAGCTCGTGGGCGGTTTGGCCCAGGGCCTCGGCGGCGGTAAAGCCGTAGAGGCGCTCGGCCCCCTGGTTCCAGTAGAGCAGGTGCTGGTCGAAGTCGCGCACGCTGATGGCGTCGGAGGCGATGTCGAGCAGGGCGGCCTGTTCGCGAATTTTGCGCTCGGCGGCTTTGCGCCCGGTGATGTCGCGCCCCTCGGGCACCAGCATGACCACCTGGCCGTTCTCGTCGATCACGGGCTTGAGCGAGAAGTCTACCCAGGCCGATGCGCCGTTGGCCCAGATGTGCTGGGTTTCCATCTGCACGCTGTCGCCCTGGGCGGCGCTCTCGATGGCCGCCCGCAGCCGCTGCTGCTGCTCGGGGAAGTGGGCCCACCAGGGGGTTTGCCAGAAGGGCTGGCCGATCACGGCGGCGCGATCGCAGCCCACCACACCCAGGGCCGTCCGGTTGACATCGATCAGGGTGCCGTCGGTTTTGAGCAGGCCGATAAACTCAAAGGTGCTGTCAAACACCGCCCGCAGCTTGCGCTCGCTCTCCTTGAGGGCGGCCTCGGCCAGCCGCCGCTCGGTGACATTGCGAAACAGCACCGCCACCTGGCACAGCTCTGGGGCCCCAAACCGAAAGGCAAACACGTCAAACCAGCGCTGCATTTCGGCGGCGTGGTCTTCAAAGCGCACCGGCTCGCCGGTCTTGGCCACCCGGCCCAAAATTTCAAACCACTGGGTTTCGAGGTTGGGCACCATTTCGCGCACCCGTTTGCCCCTGACCTCGCTCAGACCGGTCTGCTGCTCAAAGGTGGGGTTGATCTCCAAAAAGCGGTAGTCGCGGGGCCGATCCTGGTCGTCGAACAGCATTTCGATCACGCAGAACCCTTCATCCATGGAGTTGAAGAGCAGGCGGTACTTTTCTTCGGACTCGCGCAGGGCCGCTTCGGACTGTTTGCGGTCGGTGATGTCGATGGCGCCGCCGTAGACCAGGCCGTCGTCGGGGTAGAGGCGGGCCTTCCACAGCAGCCAGCGGTAGCCGCCGTCGCGGTGGCGGTAGCGGTTTTCAAAGGCGAAGGTGTCGTGGCCCTTAAACAGCTCGACAATTTCGGCGGCGGAGGCGGCCAGGTCGTCGGGGTGGACAAACTCGCCCCAGGGAATGGCGGTCATTTCGGCGACGGTCCAGCCCAGGGTCTGCTCAAAGGTGGGGCTGACCCACTGAAAGTAGCCGTTGTGGTCGGTGATCACCTGGAGGTCGGAGCCCACCGCTAAAAACCGCTCGCGGTCGCGCTCTAGCTGTTTGCGCTCGGTGATGTCGTAGTTGACGGTGGTGACCACCCAGCAGTCGGCGTCGATTTGGCGGGCGGCGTAGTCGCTGCAAAACCAGCGCAGATCCCCGTCGCGGTGCCGAAATCGGTATTCGGCGGTGGCCTGGCCCTCGGCGTAGAAGGTGGCAAACAGGGGCATGAGCACCTGCTCGCGGTCGTCGGGGTGCACCTGGGCCAGCCAGAACTGCTGGTCGGCGTAGGCGCTGCGGGGGTAGCCAAACAGCCGTTCGCACCCGGCGGACCAGTATTGGTATTCCCACTGGCCGCTGCGGTCGATGCGAAAGCTGCAAATGGCTGCGATCGCACTGTCTAAAATATCGCTGAGCTGGGCTTCGGAGGCCTTCAGCGACAGCTCCAGCTGCTTGCGCGCCGTCACATCGCTAAAGGTGACGCAGAGTTTGCCGCTGCCCCGCTCGCCCACCGGCGAGCAGTAGGCCTCAAACCACTTGTCCACCGGGGCGGCGTATTCTTCCAGGTGCAGCGACTCGCCGCCAAAACCCACCCGCCCCACCGCCTCGTACCAACTCTCCGCCAGCCCCGGCAGCACCTGGCGCGCCCGCCGCCCCACCGCCGCCTGGCGGGCAATGCCCGTGACCCGCTCAAAGGCGGGATTGACATCGAGGTAGAGCAGGTCGAGGGTGCCGTCGTCGTTGCGCTGGGCTTCCCCCAGCAAAAACGCCTCGTCGATGGTGGTAAACAGCAGGCGGTAGCGTTCCTCCGAGGCGCGCAGGGCCTGGGTGGCCCCCACCCGCTCGCTGATGTCGAGCACCGAGCCAATGTAGCCCTGAAACTCGCCATTCACCCCCAGCCAGGGCCGGGCGGCGTCGATCATCCAGCGGTACTGGCCGTCGCAGCGGCGCAGCCGGTACTCGACCCGAAAGGGCTCCTGGCGCTCGGTCGCCTCGATAAAGGCGGTGCGGCTGGCCTCGCGGTCGTCGGGGTGGACGGCCTCCAGCCAGCCAAACCCCAGCCCGGTGGCCTCCGACTGGCCGGTAAACTCGTACCAGCTGCGGCTCAGGTAGGTGCATTGGCCGCTGGGCTCGGTCACCCACACCATCACCGGGGCGTGGTCGGCCATGTTGCGAAAGCGGGCCTCGCTGCGGGCCAGCTCGACGACGGGGCTGGTGGTGGCGGTGGGCTGGCCCAGCAGGGCGCTCACCCGATCGATCAAATCGACCGCGTCCACCGGCTTCTCCAGGCTGTCGGTGGCCCAGGGGGCTGGCTCCAGAGCCGCGCCGGTGAGCCGCAGAATCGGGGTTTGGGGCAGGTGCGATCGCAGCCCGTCCCCCGCGCCATCGCCCACCGCCTCATCCACAATCAGCAGGTCATAGGCTTGCTGGGCCAGTAGGTCATAGGCGGCGGCACCGGTTGGGGCGATCGTCACGTCACCCGCCATACTGCCCAGCAGCAGCTTCAGCGCCTGGGCCACAATTGGCTCGGGTTCGACCACCAAAATCTTCATCCCACAGTCCAGTGACACAGCCCAGCCCCAGAGTCTCGATCGATCCTACGGAAATTAAGCCATGTAAGGTTGGAAACCCTATCGTTTTGCCAGGAAAAACGGCTGCTTCACGAAGAAATATTGAGAGGTTTTGCGCCTTAGCAATGATTAACCCCCAGGCGGTTCAGCGGTGAGGTTGGGCATTCTGGTTGTGGCATCCCCCGAAGGTTAACTCAATTGTCATCGCTAATCGTTCTATTGCTAATTGGTGCCGTGGTCGTGGTTGGGGCCCTTGCCCTTGCCAGCAGCGCCAAAAAGCCCAGCCGTTCCCACCCAGCCGTTGCTGGTCCAGCGTCTGCCGGCCAAGCCGCTGACGCCGACCAGTCGTTTACGTACAGCCGCCAAAACTATCTGTTCACCCGAGCTGAAGCCACCTTCTATCGGGCGCTGCAGGGGGCTACCGTTGGCCAGTACCTGGTGTTTGGCAAAGTGCGCGTGGCCGATGTGCTCAAGCCTCAAACCGAGCACCGGGGGGATTGGCAGCGAGCGTTTAACAAAATCTCAGCCAAGCATTTTGACTTTGTTCTGTGCGATCCCGATAGCCTCAAGGTTGTAGCCGCCGTTGAGCTCGACGACAGCAGCCATCAGAGAGGGGATCGAGTCAAGCGCGACGACTTTCTCAACCAGGCCGTTGCCAGTGCTGGGCTGACCCTGATCCGCTTCCCTGTGCAGGCGGCCTATGGGTCTGAAACCGTTCAGCGCCACCTGGCCCAATCCCTGGGCTCGCCACCGCCCCAAGCCTCCCAAGCACCCCAAGCACCCCAAGCATCCCAAGCACCCAAACCGCCCAAACCGCCCAAACCGCCTAAGCCGATCCGCAAAGCCCCCCCGCGCCCAAAGTAACCGCTGCTTCTATCCATTCTGTGGGGGCATTCTGCTAGGGTTGGGGATGGTATTGAGTTCCCCCCGATGAAGCTACTCTGCATCAGTAACGGCCACGGCGAAGACGGTATAGCGGTGCGCATTCTCAAGCAGCTGCGATCGCGGCCCGGTGCCCCCAGCCTGGCCGCGCTGCCCATTGTGGGCGAAGGCCGGGCCTTTGAGAAGGCGGGCATCGCCATTCACGGGCCCACCCAGGCCATGCCCTCGGGCGGCTTCATCTATATGGATCGCTCCCAGCTGTGGCGCGACTTGCAGGGCGGGCTGGTGGGGCTCACCCTGGCCCAGCTCAAAACCGCCCGCGACTGGGCCAAGGGCGGCGGCAAAATTTTGGCGGTGGGCGACGTGGTGCCCCTGGCGATCGCCTGGCAGAGCGGGGCCGAGTACAGCTTCATCGGCACCGCCAAGTCAGAATATTCCCTCCGCGATGAGCAGCGCCGCCTCCCCGGTCGGCCCTTCACCGACGGCTGGTCGGGCTCGGTGTACGTGCCCTGGGAGCGGTGGCTGATGGCCCACCGCCGCTGCCAGGAGGTGTTTGTGCGCGACCAGCTGACCGCCGATTTTTTGCAAAAGCGGGGGGTGCAGGCCCGCTACCCCGGCAACCCCATGATGGATGACCTGGAGACCCGCGCCGACAAGCTGGCCCAGCTCACCGCCACCTTTGCCCCGGCCCCGGCGGTGCTGACCCTGGCGCTGCTGCCGGGCTCGCGCGCCCCCGAGGCCTTTGACAACTGGCAGCGGATGGTGGCTGCGATCGCAGCCGTCACCGATACCTTTGGCGACCGCCAGGTGCGCCTGCTGGCCGCCCTCGCCCCCGCCCTCAACCTGGCCGCCTTCAAAGACGTCTTGCTCGATGCGGGCTGGCAGCCCGTCGCCGGTACCTACCCCACCTTTCAGCGGCCCGGCCCCCAGGGCAACAGCGCCGTGCTGGTGCTCACCACCGACGCCTTTGCCGAATGCCTGCACCTGGCCGACGCCGCCCTGGCCACGGCGGGCACCGCCACCGAGCAGGCGGTGGGGCTGGGCAAGCCGGTGATCACCTGGCCGGGGCCGGGGCCGCAGTTTACCTACGCCTTTGCCGAGGCCCAGTCGCGGCTGCTGGGCCCCTCGGTGCTGCTGCTACGCCAGCCCAGCGAGGCCGGAGCCGCCCTCCAGACCTGTCTGGCCGATGGCCCCCGCCTCCAGCTCATTGCCGAAAACGGTCGCCGCCGCATGGGGCTACCGGGGGCCGCCAGCGCCATTGCCACCGTGCTGCACCAGCACTACACCCAGCCGCCCTACTCCGGGGCCGCCCCCGGCGCTATTCCCGGCGCCACCTGATTGCGGCTGGGGTCGCCGTAGCGAAACGGCCCCGTCTGCATTCTCACCTTGGGGCTCAGCTCGGCGGGGGCTGCCGCCACCCCCCAGTGGGCCTGAATCGCCTGCAACAGCTGGTCTTGCTGCACCCGCAGATCCGGGATATCCCACCCTTTATTGATAATCGCAAACCACACTGGCCCCCGCTCGGCGGTGGGCACCATGCCCGCCAGGGCGCTGACCTCCGCCAGGCTGCCCGTCTTCACCGCCGCCGTCGGGGGCAGGCGGCGGTCAATCAGCGTGCCCACGTCATCGCCCGCCACCGGCAGCACATCGGCCACCGAAAAGCCCTCGGCCTCCAGCTCGCGCTGGAGCGCCACCGTCATCGCCACCGCCACCCGCGCCGACATCTGGTTTTCGACCCCCAGGCCCGAGCCGTTGACCAGGCTCAGTTCTCCAGCGGGCAGCGCCGCCGCCTCGGTGGCCTGGGCCATCACCGGGGCGGGGCCGCCCACCAGCTCCGCCACCAGCTCCGACATCACGTTGTTGCTGTAGATGTTCATGGCCTTGAGAATGGCCACCAGCGGCAGCGACTGGTGCCGCACAATCCAGTTCACATCGCCGGTTTCTAGCTCGGCCAGGGGCACCCAGCGGGCACCGCCCCCCAGTTGCAGGCTGGGCTGGGGTGTACCCGGCGGCAGGTTGGCGTAGGCCCGGCGCGCCTCCCCGCCCCAGGTCGCCGCCGACATCACCTGCCGCAAATCGGCCAGCGACTCCGCCATGTCCTCCTCAAAATTCATGGTGAACGAGCCGCCCACCAAAATCTCCCCCGTCACCTGCTGAATGCCCAACTCCTGCAAGCGGTTGGCCAGCACAATGCCCTCTTCCCACACAAACAGCGGGTCGCCGCTGCCCTGAATGATCAGATCGCCGGTCAGCACCCCCCCCTGCACGGTGCCGCGAACGCCCACCAGCGTGTCGAAGCTGTGGTCGAGGGGCCAGGTATTCACCGCCGCCAGGGTGGTCGCCAGCTTGGTCAGCGAGGCGGCGGGCATCAGCACCTTGCCCTGGTGCTCGGCCACCACGCTCTGGCCCGTCTGAATCCAAACCCCCTGGTCGGGTATCGACCAGCCCCGGCGACGCAACCCCGCCAGGTAGTCGGCCACCAGGGCCTCCACCACCGGGTCGCGGGCCAGCCCCGCAATCCACGGCGACTGCCACTCGGCCTGGAGCGCCGCGGCGTTTAACCCCGAGGGTTGCAGCGGCTGGGGCTCGCCCGTACCCAAAATCACCGAGAGCACCCCCAGGGGCAGGGCCAATAGCGGTAGCAAAGCCACGTGCGCGCATCCTCCGGGCGAGAGACCAGGGTTCCCCG
>DATIVG010000287.1:0-4707 GCA_035466075.1 Nodosilinea sp.
CTGATCCCCCCCGCCCCCCTTAAAAAGGGGGGTTAAAGGTCCCCCTTTTTATAGACGCTTGCGGCTTCCCGCAGGGTAGGGGGATTTAGGGGGATCTCCACTTTGGCTACAAGAAATAGGACTTTTCAAACGTCCTCTTAATAACATTCGGTAGATTTTTCAGTACACCTACAATATCGGCTGCAATTAGAATTGAAGCTCCATGCCCTCTTTGACAAAAATTTTCAATTTGACTTAACAATCAAAAAATAAATTACTGGAGCTAGTATGGGATGAACAATGTGAGTAACTTGTGAAGTAAGGTCGAAAAGAAATATTCCGTGACAGTAAGAGCTGAAATTGTGTAAAAGATGTGTATGAATCAGCTTTCAGTTATATTTTTACTAAGGATTGAGCAGCTTAACATTGCCCATCGCCCGCCCTTGTATTAACCACCGATCAACTCTTGGCAGTCGCGTGCACAAGCGTTGTGAAACGGCATGAGGTCAGTTGTCATCAGGCCAATGGTTTCCGCTAGAAGTTTCGGCCAAGCCATCGGGCTCGATCGAGGTACCTGCGCCTCGTGTCATCGTCGGCACCGTGCACAGCGTAGAACAGCTCATGCTCGACTTTCTTGATGCCCGGATAGGTCAAGGTGTACTCGTCGATGATCTTGCCCATGGCGGCGCGGAGGCCAGTGTCATAGGAAGGCTGATCCCAGATCGTGGTCTGGATAATGAGCGCCTTCTCATGGGTCAGCCGCGCTCGACGGCCGTTGATGTCGCCCCGCCAGGCCTCCTCGGTCAGGTCGTAGGCAAAGCCCGGTGTCCAGACGCGATCGAGCCACCCTTTCAGAATGGCCGGAAAGCTCAAGAAATGGACGGGCGCAATGAACGCCAGTCCCTGGGCTCGCGCCACCTGCTGCTGCTGGGCGAGTACGTCCTTCGGCTGAAACCGTTCGCGCAGCAGCCGGATGATGCCGCGGGCGTCACGGTTGCCGAGTAGCCGCTTCATCATGAAGCGTTGCCAAGGCCCGCCCGCCCCCTCGATCAGAGCCTCTCGCAGGTTCATCCGGTCGAGGATGTCGTCTGGGATGCTTTCTGTCAACCAGCTCGGCAGGTCGCGCGATCGATGCACCGGGTCGAACCCGATCGCATACAAATCGACAACTTCGTTCGAGTGTCCGGCCTCGCGCAGACCTGCCGTGAATTGATCCAGCACGGCGTAGCAAAACGACTTCGGATTTGGGTGCGCGTAAATCGTGAGCACATGCATAGCAGACCTCTCAACTGAGGAACTAGTCCGACCCCATCGACGGCCAATTGATAAGAATTACCTATGTCTGCTGAAATCACCCATCTAGAGTTTCTCCAAGCTGTATTTGCTCTAAGTAATGAAGGGTCTGCTCTGCCTCTTGAAGATCGAGTTTGCTGATGGCAAAACCCACGTGAACCACCACATAATCCCCCACCTCCGCCTGCGGCACGTAGGCCAAACTCACCTCTTTCACCACACCGCCAAAGCTGACTCGACCCATCCGTTCTAGGTCTTGTCCGGCGGTACTGAGAATTTGACCGGGTATGGCAAGGCACATGGTTTAACTCCTGCTGGGGGCCAGGTGGCGTAACGCTGCTAGCACCTGGCCGATCGCAATGCCGCCGTCGTTGGGGGGAACTCGCTGGTGCCAGTAGGGGGCAAAGCCCCGATCGCGCAGGTGTTGAATGGCTTGCTCAGTGAGAATGCGGTTTTGAAAACACCCGCCGGTCAGCACCACCTCGGCCAGGCCAGCCCGCTGGGCGATCGCCCCCACCATCGCCACCAGGGTGCTGTGAAACTTGGCGGCGATCATGGGGGCTGCTACGCCGTCGCGCCGATCGCAGACTACCGCTCGCACCATCGGTCGCCAGTCGATCACGGCGGGTTGGGTTGTTGAAACCGCAAAGGGGTAGCCCTTTGGCCCAGGGCATTCGGCGGCCAAACCCTCCAGGGCGATCGCCGCCTGGCCCTCAAAACTCACCGTCTGGGGCAGGCCAATCAGGGCCGCCACGCCATCAAACAGCCGCCCCATGCTAGAGGTCATAGGGCTGTTGAAGCTACCCGTGAGCATTTGGCGCAGCACCTCCCGCTGCGGCGCTGAAAAGGCCTGCATGGGGGCCAGGTCGGTCATATCAAAGGCCTCATCACCGTAGCAGGCGTAGAGCAGACCGATCGCCGTGCGCCGGGGTTCTCGACTACAGCGATCGCCTCCGGGCAGGGCAAACCGCTGCAGGTGAGCCAGGCGCTCAAACCCCTGGTCTGTAATCTGCAAAAATTCGCCGCCCCAGATCGTTTGGTCGGGGCCGTAGCCCGTGCCATCCCAGGCGACGGCGAGCACGGGGGCAGCGAGGCGGTGCTCGGCCATGGCCGCCAGTCCATGGGCATAGTGGTGCTGCACCGCAATCAGCGGCACCTGCCACCGCTGGGCCAACGCCTGGGCCAGGCGAGTGGAGCTGTAGTCGGGATGCAGGTCGCAGGCCAGGGCGGTCGGTTGACAGCGATAGAGCGCCAGCCAGTCGGTCACGGTTTGCTCGAGCCGGGCGAGCGCCTGGGGGGTCTCTAAATCGCCAATGTGCTGGCTGAGCACCACCTGAGTGCCCAGAGACAGAGCAATCGCACTCTTGAGGTGGGCACCGAGGGCGAGAATGCGCGGGTTTGTATCGACATCAGGGGTTAGCTGAATCGCCTGGGGAGCGTAGCCGCGGGCATGGCGCAAAATTTGAGGTCGCCCCTGCACGATTTGCACCACGGAGTCATCCATGGGCCGCTGGATGGGGCGATTGTGAACTAAAAAGCCGTCGGCGATCGCGCCGAGCTGCTGATAGGCATCCTGCTCATGGGTGCAGAGAGGCTCGCCCACAGGGTTGCCGCTGGTGGCCACCAGCGGCGAGCCGTACTGTTGGAGGAGCAGGTGATGCAGTGGTGTGGTGGGCAGCATGACTCCGAGGTGTGCGGTGTGGGGTGCGATCGCAGCCGCCAACACCGCCGAGTCGGGCCGCTTGGGTAAGAGCACGATCGGGGCCGGGGCCGATGTCAACAGGTGGGCGGCGGCCTCGGAGACCTCGCAGTCGCGGCGCACCTGGGCCAGAGTCGCGTACATGAGGGCCAGCGGTTTGTCGGGGCGGTGCTTGCGCAGGCGCAGCCGCTCCACCGCCGCCCCATTCTGAGCATCCACCAGCAGCTGAAAGCCCCCCAGTCCCTTAATCGCGACAATATTGCCCTGCCGCAGGGCTGCGATCGCCTGTTGCAGCGGTGCCGTCCCCTGTCGCTCTGGCGTTGGCGGTCCCTTGGCTATCATCCAAAACTTTAGCTGGGGGCCGCAGCAAGGGCAGGCATTGGGCTGGGCGTGGAAGCGGCGATCGCTCGGATTTCTATACTCGGCGGCACAGGCCGCACACAGCTCAAAGCCCGCCATCGTGGTGTGGGGGCGATCGTAGGGCAGAGCGGTGATGATGCTGAACCGGGGGCCGCAGTGGGTGCAGCTGGTGAAGGGATATTGGTAGCGGCGGTTGTGCGGGTCAAAGATATCCCGCAAGCAGGCGGGGCAGGTAGCCAGATCCGGCAGAATTTGCGCGGTTGCCGCCTCCCCCACCCGGTCCGAGGGCCAGATCTCAAAGCGATCAAATCCCTGGAGGGGGAGGGCTTGTTGCGTCAGAGCTTGAATAGCAGCGGGAGGGGGGATTTCCTGCTGGAGTCGTCGCAAAAACTGTTGCAGAGCGCTGGCAGAACCTTCAAGATCAATCACCACGCCCTGGGGCGTATTCTTCACGCCGCCGGTCAAGCCAAGGGCGATCGCCAGTTGGTACACAAACGGACGAAACCCCACACCCTGAACCCTTCCGCGCACAGTTAGGCGACTGTGGTAAAGGATTGGATTGATGCTTCTCTTAATCAGTGTGAAACTATTTTTCACCAAAATTTCAAACTCTCATGGAGATTAAAAAATATTACTAATGCTCAAGCACCCTCATCTTCTATCGCTAGAGAGTTGAGGCGAATAAGGCATGTCCTGGAACATATATCGTCTTTTCTAGGTCATTTTTCATAAATATATTCTGGTGCAATCAGCAGAGTTATCCCCACTCTTCCTACGACAATGACCCGCTCGTTGGGCATCATTTTACCCGTGCCTACTGAACAGTTATAGCTGTAGCCAGTCCGGTTAAGACACTTTCCCCAAGAACGTTTGAACGTTCGAACGTTTCTAAGATTTCTCGATGTCCTAACCCAGGTGTCTACGGCTATAAACTGAGCAGACCAACTCGTACCGGCATAATGAACCTGCCCCGGCGAAGTAGGTGAAATGGGTTGCCCTATATACCCAAATCCCGGTTTTTCAAACTTCTCTATCTCTTGTGGTCGCTCTTCAAATAACATTGCAGCACCCTTGAGGCTAGCTTTGAAGTATGTTTGGAAAAGACATTTGCTGACGCTGCCAATACCCTGAAATATAACTTAAGGCGTTCTAAGGCGACTTCCGGGAAATAGTTTCCCCAATGGTGGGCATTGCCCACCCTACAGCGGCTATGGTCGATGGCTTAGAGGATGTTCGAAAAGTCCTATTTCTTGTAGCAGAAGTGGAGATCCCCCTAAATCCCCCTTAAAAAGGGGGACTTTTACCCCCCTTTTTAAGGGGGGCAGGGGGGATCAGCAGGTGACTAAAGCTATATCGACTCACTTTTCAAACGCCCT
>DATIVG010000288.1:0-6018 GCA_035466075.1 Nodosilinea sp.
GTTGTGGCGCGTGCCCTGGGTTAGGGGGGTGATCTGCGATCGCACCTCCACCAGCTGACCACCCAGGCGAGCGAGAATAGCCTTCAGGCCTTCCTCCTCTGCGCTCGACCACTGCCCCCGGTAGAGCACCGCCTGCCCGCCCCGCTTCAGCAGCGGCAGAGCATACTCGGCGCAGGTATTCACCGGCCCCACCGCCCGCAGCAGCGCCAGGTCATAGGCTTCCCGGTGAATGGGCTGGTGGGCCACCTGCTCAGCCCGCTGGGGCAGGTAGCTCACATTGTCCAGCCCCAGCTCAGCACAGACGGCCTCCAGGGCCGTGAGCTTTTTGCGGGTGGCATCCAACAGCGCCACCTCCCAGCCCGGCCACACCAGCGCCACCGGCAACCCCGGAAATCCGCCCCCGGTACCAATATCGACCACCTTCCAGGCCTGGGGCGCAGGCTCATTTAGCCAGGCGGCCACCCCCTGGAGCGAATCCCACAGGTGCTTTTCCCAAAAATCTTCCGGGGTGGTAATCCGAGTCAGGTTGACCTGCTGGTTGGCCGCCAAAATCGCCCCGTAGAGCCGCTGAAAGCTCTGCTGCTGCGGCGCACTGGGCTGCCAGTGCAGCGTCCTTTGCCAGCGCTCATCAAAGCTGGGTAACCCATCCATCACGCCCTACCCCACCGCCGGTGAAAAGCTGTTCTCAGTCACCAGGTTGAGCCTGCCGTGATCCAGGTGCCAACAGCGGTCGGCCAGCGGAGCCAGCTCATCGGCATCGTGGGAGACCACCAGCAGCGTCCAATTTTGCTTCAGCTGCTTCAACAGCGCAATAATCTGCCGCCGCATCGACCAGTCGAGCCCCGCCGTGGGCTCATCCAGCAGCAGCAGGTAGGGCTTGCGAATCAGCTGCACCGCCAGGGCCAACCGGCGCTGCTGCCCGCCGCTGAGGGCGTGGGGGGCCGTCTTCAGCGCCAGCTGCTCCAGACCCACCGCCCTCAGGGCCTGCTCGATCTGCTCGCGGGCCAGTTCTGGGTGCCCCAGCCGCAGCTCCTCCAGCAGCGAATGCCCGCAGAAATGGCGCTCCGGAAACTGAAACACCAGCCCAGCCAGCTGCTGCAACGACTCCGCATCCAGGGTCTGCTGCCGCCACTGAATCGTCCCCGCCGTGGGCTGGGCAAACCCGGCCAGCAGCTCCAGCAGCGTGCTTTTACCAGAGCCGCTGGGGCCATAGATCAGACCCAGCTGCTGGGGCGCTAGCTCCAGCGAAATGTTGTTTAAAATAGCCCGCGAACTGGCTGGTGGATGGTACGTTAGCTGGCGAAGATAGAGCATTCCACCCCAAACACTAAAACAGCAGACCCGGTGGGTCAGTACCAGCGGCACTGTCATCACCTGGCGTTTTCTCTAGTGTGCCCTACAGTGCCGCCCTCTGCGGGGGCGATTCCACAGTAAGAGGCGCACCCATTGCCCCCCGGCCCGGCCCTAGGCCAGTGTAGCTTCTGTAACATTACCGCCGTTAACCCCACTAAATTTCGCCACAATTGGGCCATCAGGTATCACGATGGTTGATTGAGAACGCATCTCCGCCCTTCAAATCCTCCGGTCTCGTTAGTGTTCAGGTCATCACTCACAACACACTATGGTTCTTCATCCTCCTCACCCCACCTCACCCCGACCGGGTTCGCGGTTTAAAGCCCTGGTAGCCGGTACACTGACCACGGCCTTCCTGGGCCTGGCTCCCATGGCGGCCCAGGCCGGTGACCCCTTTCGGCCCAACGATCCCCACGCCATTGGCGACAAAACTGAAGCTGTTTTCACCGCGCTGTTCTACAAAGGCAACTACACCGAGGCCCAAACCCTCGTTGGCCAGGCCATTGCCGCCGAGCCCAATGAGCCCATGAACTACGCCGTCGCTGCGGCCCTGGGCTATCTCAACCGCGACCTAGACCAGCTCGCCGAGCAGGCCCGCCTCACCCAGGAAACCGCCGAGGCCCTCAAGGCCAGCGACCCCCTGCGCGGCCACCTCTACAGCGCCGTTGGCGTATTTATGCAGGGGGCCCACGTCCTCCAGACCCAGGGCATCGCTCGGGGCACCCCCAGCGCCCTGCGCCTGCTCCAGCGAGTGTTTAGCGAGCTAGAAGCCGCCGAGCGCATCGACCCCAACGATCCCGAGCTGAGCCTGCTCAAGGGCTTCATGGATCTGCTGCTGGCGGTCAACCTGCCCTTCGCCAACCCCGACCAGGCCATCACCCGCCTGCAAAACGGCAGCCCCGCCTACCTGGCCCACCGGGGTATCGCCATCGGTCTGCGCGATCTGGGTCGCTACAACGAGGCCCTAGTCGAGGTAGACAAGGCACTCCAGGCCGCCCCCGACAACCCAGACCTGATGTACCTCAAGGCCCAAATTCTGCGGCTCCAGGAGCGCAACGAAGCCAGCCTGCCCTTTTTCCGGTCGGCCCTCGCCTACGCCGACCAACTGCCCCCGTCTACGGCCCGGCAGATCGCCTACGAAGCCTGCATCGCCGAGGGGGCGGTAGAGGGCCCCGTCTGCACCGAACGTTCGCGGATTAACGAGCGCTAGCGGTAGCTTAGGCCCTATGCTGAGGAATGCAGTTTAGGGCTTTGCTATGCAGGTTGAATTTCGCGAGTGCGACTTCTTTAACCTTTGGATCTGGCTCAAGTTCGAAACCGTGCCCTCCACCATGGAGCAGCAGTACATCGATGAAGTCTTTTCGTCGTGGTTTTTCCTGGGCAAACTCGGTGGTTTCAACGCCGAAAACATCCAGGTGCAAGACACCGGCCTAGACATCAACTACCTGCCCTACGACCAGGGGCAGCTCAACAACAGCATGCTGTCGGTCATGCACAACATGGGCGAGGTCGAATACCAGGGGCTGTGGGCCCGCTGCTGGCTCGACCTGGGCACCAGCGATGCCCTGGCCCTCGATGTCTTGATCAATACCCTGGAGCAGTTCAGCCGCGAGTACGTGGTGATCGAAGCCTGCTACATCGGCGGCGAAAATGCCGACTGGCCAATTCCCGGCAGCGGGCAGCCAGATTTTGTCGATGAAGATGCCTAGGGGGGATGTCTGAGCATCCGTAACGATAAAGAAGCGGGGATGCAACTGCATCCCCGCTTCTTTAATAAGGCAATAGATACCTGCTAAGGCGCAGCCCGCCCTAGCGGAACATGCTGCTGACCGAGCTCTCTTCGTGGATGCGCCAGATCGCTTCACCCAGCAGATTGGCCATCGACAACACGGTCAGCTGCTCAAACTGACGGGCCGCCGTCATCGGAATGGTATTGGTGACAATCACTTCTTCAAATAGCCCTGCCGAGAGCCGCTCCACCGCCGGCGGGGAGAACACCGCGTGGGTGGCGCAGGCGTAGACCTGGCGAGCGCCCTCCTGCTTGAGCAGGCGAGCCCCCTCGCAGATGGTGCCAGCGGTGTCAATCATGTCGTCCACCAGCACCGCAGTTTTACCGCGTACATCGCCGACGACGTTCATCACTTCGGCCACGTTGTGAGCCTGACGGCGCTTGTCGATGATGGCCAGGGGGGCATCGTTGAGCTTTTTGGCAAAGGCGCGAGCCCGCGCTACGCCCCCCACGTCGGGGGAGACCACCACCAGGTCTTCTAGCTTTTTGCTGGCAATGTAGTTGATCAGCACCGGGGTGCCGTAGACATGGTCACAGGGAATGTCGAAGTAACCCTGGATTTGGGCGGAGTGCAGGTCGATGGCCAGCACGCGACTGGCCCCGGCCTTGGTCATCAGGTTGGCCACCAGCTTGGCAGTAATCGACTCGCGACCGGCGGTCTTGCGGTCGGCCCGCGCGTAGCCGTAGTAGGGAATTACGGCGGTAATCTGCCGGGCTGAAGCGCGCCGACAGGCATCGATCATAATTAGCAGCTCCATCAGGTGATCGTTCACCGGCTGGCAGGTGGGCTGAATCAGATAGACATCACAGCCCCGAATCGATTCCTGAATTTGGATGTAGAGTTCGCCGTCGGCAAAGCGCTTGCGCACCATGGGGCCCAGGTCTAGGCCCAGGTAGCGGGCGACTTCCCTGGCGAGGTCAACGTTGGCGGAGCCCGAAAAAAGTTTGAGGCGGTTATTATCTCCGAACTGCGGTAAAGACGGAGTTTGAATTGGCAGCGTTGCAGAACGGATCACAGCAGGCCCTCTGAGCATGTTCACCTAGCAAATCGTAGCATTCCAACCTAAAAAGCTTTTGAGCATTTATCCTTAAGAATCAACCAGAATTGTTAACTAGCTCTGGCCCTGACACAGCCAGCATTCCCACCTCTGGAGAGCGGCTATCCTGAAGCGCATCTAGGTCGGCGACCGGTCTGCGGCAGGTTTCATTCTGTATTTTTAACGATGCCATTTTGTCAGGGTATTCACCACATTGCGATCATCTGCGGCGACTACCCCCGGTCTAAGCAGTTTTATACCCAGGTATTGGGGTGTGAGGTGGTGCGGGAGACCTACCGGGCTGAGCGGCAATCCTACAAGCTTGACCTCCGCCTGGTCGACGGCACTCAGATTGAGCTATTTTCCTTCCCTCATCCACCGCCTCGTCCGTCGCAGCCTGAGGCCCAGGGGTTAAGGCATTTAGCACTGGTGGTTGACGATCTAGAGGCGGCCATTGAGCACCTGCACCGGTGTGGGGTGGCGACGGAGCCGGTGCGGCTAGATGAGCTGACCGGCAGGCGCTTTGTGTTTTTTCACGACCCTGACCTACTGCCCCTGGAGCTCTATGAGCGCTGAAGCTGCCGCTGGGGCAGCTGAGCTAAGAGTATCCCTAAAAAATCCACCTTCAAGGTGCGAACTCGGCTTGCTAGGCCGTTTGCGTTGAGATCTCGGTTAGTTGTTTGGTTGGAACCTCTAAAACTCGTCGGCCAGCCACTCGGAGGCCCGCTCCCCCAGGGGCAGCAGAATGCTGACGGCTTTGCCCAGCCGGGGGCGCTCGCGGGTTTCAGCGATCCATTGGGTGACGTAGTCTACCTGCCCCCACTCGTGCAGGTAGAGCATGACCTGGTCGAGGTGGGCCAGGTACTCCGCTTCGCTGAGGGGAAACGACACCTGCTCCAGGTAGCGCCACATCACCTGGAGGAAGATTTTGCCCTGGGTACGCCGAAACTGGATATCGAAGGAAAATCCCCATTTATCGACGAGTAATGTCTGTAGATCTGCTCCGGTCATTGCGTTTTCCCTGGGGCATCCGTGCCCGTCACCTATACATTTCTTTACGATACGTCCTATCGGTTGCACCGGCCTCGGCGGCGGCATCAGGGGCCATATATGGCTAATATCGGCTAAAAGTGATGATTTGGGGCACTCATACAGTGATTTTAATGTCCAAGGTCTGTTTTAGTCGGCCTGTCTCTTGCTTAAGGGATTTTTCGGGCGGGTGACACGAAGCAGGTGCGATCGCACCTCCCCGTTAACGTTTAGCAACGATTTTCCCTAAACATCGAGGTGCAATAATACGATTGGTAAAGCTAAAAGGCATGGTCAGCGCGTCGGGACTGCTCCAAATTGGTGCCCCGTCCAGGGCTTGTCGGGCAGATGTGCCGGGCAGAGGTAACGAATGGTTAGCCCCTTCTTGCTGGCCCAGATCAGCTACCGCCGTTGATAGCTGTCAATACGATTGAAACAGGTATACCAGTCTGGATTATGACTCAAGCTTCTGGAACCTCCGATGTCCCCGATTTGGGACGCCGCCAATTTATGAACCTGCTGCTGCTGGGGGCCGCCTCTGGGGCAGTGGGAGGCATGCTCTATCCCATTATTAAATACTTCATTCCCCCCTCCAGCGGCGGCGGCGGCGGCGGCGTGACCGCCAAAAACGAGCTGGGCAACGACGTCATTGCCAGCCAGTTTGTGGCCACCCACAACCCCGGCGATCGCGTGCTGGTTCAGGGGCTCAAGGGCGACCCCACCTACCTGGTAATTCAGGAAAGCGGCTCTCTGGAGAGCTACGGCATCAGCTCCATCTGCACCCACCTGGGCTGCGTAGTGCCCTGGAAT
>DATIVG010000289.1:0-4305 GCA_035466075.1 Nodosilinea sp.
GCTAAACCTGACAGCGGCAGATTATGTCATCCACATGGACCCCTGGTGGAACCCGGCGGTGGAGGATCAGGCCAGCGATCGCGCCCACCGCATCGGCCAGCTGCGCCCCGTCACTATCTACCGCCTGGTGGCCAAAAACACCATCGAAGAAAAAATTGTGGATCTGCACAAGCAAAAACGCGACCTGGCCGACAGCCTGCTCGAAGGCACCGACATGAGCGGCAAGATCTCCACCGAGCAACTACTCCGCCTGATCAGCGAAGGGTAAAGATCTCTCCCTTAGGGCAGCCGAGTTTGGCCCTGCTTTGGCCTACCGCCAGATGAGCTTGCTATGATCACTTCTACAGATCGGGCTAAACGATTATGCCTACGTCCCTTACATCCTCCCAACAGGCTCTGCTGCAACGCCTGGTGGATGCAGGTCGATTTCAGGATACCAGTGAAGCGTTAGAAACGGCACTAGACCTGCTGGAAAAACGAGAGCAGCACTATCAGCAATGGCTACAGGATGCCCAGCACAAAATTGCCATAGGCATAGACCAGTTAGACCGCGGTGAAGGGCTCGATGGCAACGCTGTAATTGAGCGACTACAGGCCAAAATTCGCCAAGCCCGCCGCCTAGATTAATGAGTCAATTCATAATTTCTCCAGCCGCCAGTCAGGATCTGGAGGAAATTCTCGATTACTTATCTCAGCAAGACCTTAGGGCAGGCGAGCAGTTTTTGGCCGAATTCAGCCAAAAATGTCGTAATTTGGCACGCTTCCCTAATATGGGTCGCAGCTATACCAACCTTGCTCCACAGCTACGAGGTGTTGTGATGCAGAGCCACATCGTTTTCTATCGCAATTCAGGAAATGGCGTAGAGATTATTAGAGTCATCAGTGGGTATCGCGACCTACCATCCCTATTTGGGTCAGAGAGCGAAGAGTAAATCCAACCCGTTGAGAGCAAACGCTAGGTTCTTCAAAACTTGGGTCTAGAATCAAATACCTACCTTGAGAACCTGTTTTCAAACAGGTAATGGCTATTGCAGCAGGTTTTATTACGCTCACTTTTTGCCATCGCCAGTGTGTCTTTTCTTGTAGATGTGCTTGATTTGGCAGAAATTCCTGGCCATCAAAAAGCCTGAATTTTGTGATATTTCGCAATCTTTTCGGGTTGCTGATCTGATTATTTTCTTAAGAGACGGGTCGGCAGCCTGCGCCTGATCTCAGAATAGCTAGGCTGGTCTATAGCTGTCCCTGTTTGAGTTCCGTCGTTTTGCTCGATAAATCAATGACCCTATCTCAACCGCCCCAAGCCCAAGGTCTTTACCATCCCCAGTACGAGCACGATGCCTGCGGCGTGGGCTTCATCGTCCATATGAAGGGCGCGCAGTCGCACAGCATTGTGGAACAAGGGCTGACAATTTTGGTCAACCTGGCCCACCGGGGCGCGGTGGGGGCCGAGGCCAATACCGGCGACGGGGCAGGTATTTTGCTGCAAATGCCCCACCGGTTTATGGCCAAGGTGGCGGCGGCAGAGGGCATTACCCTGCCGGGGCCGGGGCACTACGGGGTGGGGTTTTTCTTCTCGTCGCCAAACGGGGCAGACCGGGAGCAGGGCCGCCGCCTGTTTGAGCGGGTGGTTGAAGAAGAGGGGCAGCGGGTGCTGGGCTGGCGCGATGTGCCCACCGACAACGCCTCCCTGGGGGAGACGGCCAAGGCCAGCGAGCCGTTTATGCAGCAGGTGTTTATTGGGCGATCGCCCGATCTCGCCGACGACCAGGCTTTTGAGCGCAAGCTGTATATCATTCGCAAGCGATCGCACTCGGCCATTCACCCAACTGGGGTAGACCCCTACTGGTATGCCACCAGCCTGTCGTGCCGCACGGTGGTCTACAAGGGCATGCTGACGCCGGAGCAGGTGGGGATGTACTTCCCCGACCTGGCCGATGAGGCGATGGAGAGCGCCCTGGCCCTGGTGCACTCGCGCTTTAGCACCAACACCTTCCCCAGCTGGGAGCGGGCCCACCCCTACCGCTACGTGGCCCACAACGGCGAAATCAACACCCTGCGCGGCAACATCAACTGGATGTATGCCCGCCAGTCGATGTTTGGCTCTGAGCTATTTGGTGGCGATCTGGAGCGGGCCAAGCCCCTCATTAATAAAGAAGGCAGCGACTCAGGCATTTTTGACAACACCCTGGAACTCATGACCCTGGCGGGCCGCTCG
This sequence comes from Nodosilinea sp., assembly GCA_035466075.1. Taxonomy (GTDB): domain Bacteria; phylum Cyanobacteriota; class Cyanobacteriia; order Phormidesmidales; family Phormidesmidaceae; genus Nodosilinea. The sequence goes on from DATIVG010000289.1 coordinate 2,216, forward strand.
CTGCCCCACGCCATGATGATGATGGTGCCGGAGCCCTGGACGGCCCACGAGTCGATGAGCGCCGAGAAAAAAGCTTTCTACGAATACCACGCCTGCCTGATGGAGCCCTGGGATGGCCCAGCTGCGATCGCATTTACCGATGGCACCATGATGGGGGCGGTGCTCGACCGCAACGGCCTGCGCCCCTCCCGCTACACGGTCACCAAAGACGACCTGGTGATCATGGCTTCGGAAGCAGGTGTTCTCCCCATTGCCCCAGAGAACGTGGCCTACAAGGGCCGCCTGGAGCCGGGCCGCATGTTCCTGGTGAATATGGAAGAGGGCCGCATTGTCTCCGATGAGGAGATCAAGCACCAGATCGCCGCCGAGCAGCCCTACCGGGAATGGCTCGACCAGCATTTGGTGAAACTGGCGGATCTGCCGGGGAGCACAGACCCCGCAGGGTTAAACAGCAATGGCACCAACCCTGTAGGGGCGCAGCATGCTGCGCCCCTACCCAACCCTGCGCTCCTACCGATTCTCCAGACCGCCTTCGGCTACAGCTTTGAAGAACTGCGCCTGCTGCTCAAGCCCATGGCCGAAAGCGGCGTCGAAGCGGTAGGTGCGATGGGTACCGATACGCCGCTGCCCGTGCTCTCCAACAAGCCCCGGCTGCTGTACGACTACTTTCACCAGCTGTTTGCCCAGGTGACCAACCCGCCCATCGACTCCATTCGTGAGGCGATCATCACCTCCGCCGATACCACCATCGGCAGCGAGCGCAATCTGCTCAAGCCCGAGCCCGAGAGCTGTCGGCTGATCAACCTCAAAACGCCGATTATCACCAATGCGGAACTGGCCAAGCTGAAAAACGCTGGCGAGAGCGGCTTTCCCTCGGTGACGCTGCCAATGGTGTTCAAGGCTGAGGAAGGTGAAGCGGGGCTAGAGGCGGCGCTGAACGGGATCTTTGCGGCGGCGGATGCGGCCATCGCCAACGGCACCAGCCTGATCATTTTGAGCGATCGCACCCTCGACAAAGACAACGCCCCCATTCCCGCCCTGCTGGCGGTGGCGGGCCTGCACCACCACCTGATTCGCAACGGCAGCCGTACCCGCGTCGGCCTCGTCCTCGAATCGGGCGAACCCCGCGAAGTCCATCACTTCGCCACCGTGATCGGCTACGGCTGCGGCGCGATCAACCCCTACCTGGTGTTCGACACCTTTGAGGGCATGATTGCCGACCAGCTGCTGCCGCCCATGGAACTGGAGAAAGCCTGCCAGAACTTCATCAAGGCGGTCACCAAAGGGGTGATCAAAATTGCCTCCAAGATCGGCATTTCCACCATCCAGAGCTATCGCGGCGCGCAGATCTTTGAAGCCCTGGGCCTCAACCACACCGTCATCGACCAATACTTCACCTGGACGGCCTCCCGCCTTCAGGGCGTGGGTCTAGATGTGCTGGCCGAAGAAGCCCTCAAGCGCCACCGCCACGCCTTCCCCGATCGCCCCGCCGAGCATGTCACCCTCGATGTGGGCGGCGACTACCAGTGGCGCAAAGAAGGCGAAGCCCACCTGCTCAGCCCCGAGGTGATCCACACCCTGCAAAAGGCGGTGCGCACCGGCGACTACGACGCCTACAAGCGCTACGCCGCCATCGTCAACGAGCAGGATCAGCAGATGTTCCGCCTGCGGGATCTGCTGCAATTTAAGCAGCGAGAACCGATTCCCCTCGACGAGGTGGAGCCCGTAGAGGCCATCACCCGGCGGTTCAAGACCGGAGCGATGAGCTACGGGTCGATCTCCAAGGAGGCCCATGAAGCACTTGCGATCGCAATGAACCGCATCGGCGGCAAGTCCAACACCGGCGAAGGTGGCGAAGACCCCGACCGCTACACCTGGACGAATGAGAAGGGCGACTCCAAAAACAGCGCCATCAAGCAAGTGGCCTCCGGCCGCTTTGGCGTCACCAGCCTCTACCTCTCCCAGGCCCAGGAGATCCAGATCAAAATGGCCCAGGGGGCAAAACCGGGCGAAGGCGGCCAGCTGCCGGGCCGCAAAGTCTACCCCTGGATCGCCAAGGTGCGCCACTCCACCCCCGGCGTGGGCCTGAT
>DATIVG010000290.1:0-14271 GCA_035466075.1 Nodosilinea sp.
GCGAATGGCCATGCCGCCGGTCAGGCCGACTTTGATCAGCAGCATGAAGACGATGAACTTATAGATCGCATCGGGAATGGCCAGTTCGCTACCGAGGGCGGCAATGACGATACCGCCAATCAGAAAGCCAAGGGTCGGGGACTGCAACTGCGCCCCGAATTTCGTTAAGAACTCGGACAAGAAATCCATTAAAACCTCCTTCCGCCTCCTCTAACGAGGGGGTAATGAATGGGATAGATGAGCTTTCAAAGCGTTGAAGGAAGTAAGGGTGAAGCGCTTCACCCCTACAGCACAGGTGTTCCGGGAGACCCTGCCGGCAGGGGGCTCAGAGAGGGCTGCTCTCTGAAGGGGCGGGAAGAGGATAGCTATCCTGCGTCACCCCATAGATTCTTGTCTATTAAGACCTGAATCTGTATGTGCTCAAGTCTATCCTGGGATGGTCAGATTTTTGCGCTTCTCGCCATCGATTTGAAACGCAATGTCAAATCCATCCGATAAGTTTTTCTTTTGTTTGGTGATTTGTGACATAGACCTAGCTAATGTCAATTGCGATCGCAGAGTTTTCTCAATGCATCGGGCGTTGATCGCCAATGTCGCACCGCTGCAGGCCCTGCAGCGGTGCGACATTCCCGGTTGAATGACCCATCAGAGGCCGGGCGTGGGCACCCCGCCGCCAGCCGTAGCTGTGCTAATCAATCCACATTTCCGGAGAAATTGTGGTCGGCGCGGGGGGCACCGGCGGGCTGTCGCTGGCGAGGTTAGCCCACCCCACCGCCAGGAGGAGGCCCAACCCCAGGCCCAACCCAAACATCCAGGCGTGAGACGACTCGAGCACGCAGAGCAGGCGGCGATCGCCGCTGTATACCTGCACTAGCCAGCCTTCGCTGGTGTGGTCAAATCTGGTTTGCAATTTCGTTGAGTCAAACTTGTTCATGGTGTCCGCTCCATGCTGATCGAATGGGGATGGCGGTGGCGGGCCGGTTGCCCGCCGCTACGAAAAACACCTGTGGGAAGTTCACCTGTGATGGCGATTGCCTCCAGCAGAGAGACTGGCGTTCAGATCGGGCATTGATGGCAAACAAAAGATAGAAGTCAATGCTTTTATCTTTAGCGATATTGCTAAGTCTATACTTGAATGCGCTGAATGAAGGGAAGTGATCGCGCCCCAAGAATCAGGGTTTCTTATAAAACGCTTCCACAATAGAAATATAGAAATGAGGATTCTCGTAGATACGGTTTGGGCTTGATGGACCACTAGGCTGCGATCGCGCCCCGTGCCCGCTGCCCATCGCTCGCAGAAAAGGCCGCAGCGACTGCCGCGGCCCCAATACCAAGGACTAAACCCAGGCTGAACTAAGGCCTGACCGGCCTAGCCGACCAACCCAGGGGCAGCCAGCGCCACCGGCGTCGCCTCCCCCTCAGCGGCCAGATCGAGCGGGAAGTTGTGGGCGTTGCGCTCATGCATCACCTCCATGCCCAGGTTGGCGCGGTTGATCACATCGGCCCAGGTGCCAATCACCCGACCCTGGGCGTCGAGCACCGACTGGTTGAAGTTAAACCCATTCAGGTTAAACGCCATGGTGCTGATGCCCAGGGCCGCAAACCAGATGCCCACCACCGGCCAGGCCGCCATAAAGAAGTGCAGGCTGCGGCTATTGGCATTGACCCCGAGAATGATCTCGTTGGTGCGTCCGACCAGGCGGCCAAAATAGCCGTGGGCGGCCACGATGTTGTAGGTTTCCTCTTCCTGGCCAAAGCGGTAGCCGTAGTTTTGCGACTCGTTTTCGGTGGTTTCTCGCACCAGGGTAGAGGTCACCAGCGAGCCGTGCATGGCCGAAATCAGCGCCCCGCCAAACACACCGGCTACCCCCAGCATGTGGAACGGGTGCATCAAAATATTGTGCTCGGCCTGAAACACCAGCATGAAATTGAACGTGCCCGAAATACCCAGGGGCATGCCGTCAGAGAAAGAGCCCTGACCGATGGGGTAGATCAAAAACACGGCGGTGGCGGCGGCCACGGGGGCACTGTAGGCCACACAGATCCAGGGGCGCATGCCCAGGCGGTAGCTCAGCTCCCACTCGCGGCCCATGTAGCAAAACACCCCAATCAAAAAGTGAAAAATCACCAGCTGGTAGGGGCCACCGTTGTACAGCCACTCATCGAGGGATGCGGCTTCCCAGATCGGGTAAAAATGTAGGCCGATCGCATTGGAAGAGGGCACCACCGCCCCAGAAATCATGTTGTTGCCGTAGAGCAAAGAACCCGCCACAGGCTCCCGAATGCCGTCAATATCCACCGGCGGAGCGGCAATAAAGGCAATCACAAAACAGGTGGTGGCAGCCAGCAGCGTCGGCACCATCAGCACGCCAAACCAACCCACATAGAGTCGGTTCTCGGTGCTGACGACCCAGTTGCAAAACTGCTCCCACAGGCTGGCGCGTTCGCGCCGCTGCAAGGTCGTCGTCATAGTATTTAAATCAAAAAACAGCAGTAATCGGCAAAAACAAGCGCAGCAGAGACTGACACAACCTCTGAGCCAGAGGAAGCCAAATCAGCCTGCAAAAACGTTGCTTAAGCGCCGCTAGACAGTAAATTCACTACTGACTAACTTGTTAGTTAGCTTAGCGCCCGAGCCGCGCCCTGTCAACAACTGACCAACTTGTTAGTTAGCTGAGGTTCTGATAGGCTGGCGCCGAGGGCTGTGGCTGCGCCTTGATCTGGCGCTGTATGCTGGGTGGGTAGACTGTGTAACCCCTAGATACCCTTGGCCACGAAAGTCGTTCGAACCTCGCCCCGGCAAACCCGCGATGCTGAAGCCACCAAGGCTGAAATCTTAGATGCGGCGGAGGAGGAATTTGCCAAATTTGGCTTCAACGGCGCCAAAACTGAGGCGATTGCGGCCAAAACCGGTGTCACCAAGGCGATGATCTACTATCACTTTGGCAGCAAAGAGGAACTCTATAAAGCGGTCATCCAGCGCCCCGCCGAAGATTTTGTCCATGCCTTTGGCGATCTGGAGCTGGAAACCATGCCGCCCGAGGAGGCGCTCAAAACGGTGATTAAGGTGGCGATTGCCCACGAAGTCAGCCACCCCCACTACGGTCGCGTGCTGCTGCACGAAGCCATGCAAAACCAGGGTAAGCATTTCAAGCTGACCGGCTGGGTGAACCCGATCAACCGGGTGGTTGCGGTCGTTGACCGAGGCGTCAAGGAGGGCGTATTTCGCTCGGTGGATCCTTTTCTGGCGGTGATTCACATCATGGGTATTTGCACCTTCTACCACAACGCCCAGGCCAACATGCGCAATGTGCAGCCTGACTATGAGTGGTTTACCCCGGCGGCGATTGAGCGATTTACCGAATCTGCGATCGCAATGGTATTGGCTGGCCTCAAAGCCTAGAGTCTTGGCTAAGCTGGGGCGGCGTTCCCCATTCTCACCAGTGCTCAACGGTAACTGGCCTGCCTTAGCTGCGAGCTCGCCGCTGAGGCCACTCCGCTGCTCACGGCTCACCCCTCTGGCGGGCTGAGTAGATTACGGAACGTTACTAAGCGCTTGTTTTCCGTTCTAAATGAAGCTTTAGTTTTAATGAAGCTTCATGCTGAAACCAGTCCTATCGCGCCACAGGTTATGTTTCCGACCCATCGCCCTCGCCGTCTGCGTCAGCACCCGCAACTCCGCCGCCTGGTGCAAGAGACCCTGGTGACCCAGGCCGACTTGATCTATCCCCTGTTTGCGGTGCCCGGCGACCAAGTGGCCAAGGAAGTCTCCTCCATGCCGGGGGTCTATCAGCTCTCCATCGACAAGATCGTCGAAGAAGCCAAGGAAGTCTACGACCTGGGCATTCCGGCCATCATTTTGTTTGGCATTCCCACCGACAAAGACAACGAGGCCACCGGGGCGTGGCACGACTGCGGCATTGTGCAAAAGGCCACCGCCGCCGTCAAAGCAGCGGTGCCCGACCTGCTGGTGATGGTCGATACCTGCCTCTGTGAGTACACTGCCCACGGCCACTGCGGCTATCTAGAAACCGGCGATCTGACCGGGCGCGTGCTCAACGACCCCACCCTGGAACTGCTGAAGAAAACCGCCGTCGCCCAGGTCAATGCCGGAGCTGACATCATTGCCCCCTCGGGCATGATGGATGGCTTTGTGCAGGCTATTCGCGCTGGGCTAGACGACGCCGGGTTTACAGATACCCCCATTCTTTCCTACGCGGCCAAGTACGCCTCGGCCTACTACGGGCCGTTCCGCGATGCGGCGGAGAGTGCCCCCCAGTTTGGCGATCGCCGCACCTACCAGATGGACCCCGCCAACGGCACCGAGGCCCTCAAGGAAATCGAGCTCGACATCGCCGAAGGGGCCGACATGCTGATGGTGAAGCCCGCCCTGGCCTACATGGATATCATCTGGCGGGTAAAGCAGGCCACCAACCTGCCCGTGGCCGCCTACAACGTGTCGGGCGAATACGCCATGGTCAAGGCCGCCGCCCTCAACGGCTGGGTCGATGAGCAAAAACTGGTGATGGAGACCATGACCAGCTTTAAGCGCGCCGGGGCCGACATGATTTTGACCTACCACGCCAAAGACGTCGCCCGCTGGATTGGCTAGGCCTTGCCCCCGGCAGTGCCCAGCTTCAGATCGTCCGTCATCGATCGGCGGCTGTCTCAGCCCCAGGTGGCCTTGAGCTGGGCGACCCGGTTACAGAGCATATTTACAAAGCGTAGCCCTAGGATAGGCGGGGCTACGCTTTAATTTTTAAACAAAGAAAAAATGCTGGTTTACCCATGACCCTTGTGCTCACCAACGACGACGGCATCGATGCCCCCGGCATTGCGGCCCTGCGTGCCGCCCTCAGCGCACACCCCACCTGGGTCGTGGCCCCCGACCAGCACCTGTCGGGCTGTAGCCACCAGATGAATCGGGGCGGCCCGATCGCCATCACCCCGCGCCAAGAGAAGGCCTTTGCCATCGGCGGCACCCCCGCCGACTGCACCCGCGTTGCCCTGGGCCACCTGTGTCCCGAGGCCACCTGGGTGCTCTCGGGCATCAACGCCGGGGGCAATATGGGGGCCGATATCCATGTTTCGGGCACCGTGGCGGCGGTGCGAGAGGCGGCGCTGCTGCGGGTGCCGGGCATTGCCATTTCCCACTACATTCAAAATCGCCGCCCGATCGACTGGCCCCTGGCGACGCAGCTGGCGGCCCAGGTGCTGACCACGCTGATGGCGGAAACGCCGCCGCCGGGCTGCTTTTGGAATGTGAACCTGCCCCACCTGAAGCCCGGCGATCGCAGCCCCGAGCTAGTGTACTGCACCCCCTGTACGCAGTCGCTGCCGACGGAGTTCACCATTGAGCAGGGCCACTTTTACTACACCGGCAACTACAGCCAGCGCCGCCACGACCCCGACTCAGACGTGGCGGTGTGCTTTGGCGGCGATATTGCGGTCAGCAAGATTTGTCTGTGGTGAGCGGGGGCTGTGATTGGGGCGGGTGCGGCAACGCGGGTGCGGTCAGGCGTTTAGCCAGTCGGGATGACTCGCCCTAGATCTGCACCTCAATGCCCACCCCAAAGTGGTCGGACAGGCCGCGCAGCTCATCCAGGTGGGGCGGCCAGGCAAAGGACTGCTGAAACTGATCCGGGGGCCCTTTGGCCAGGCAGATGTGATCGATGTTGGAGTGTTGCCCGCCAATCAGCCGGTGGACGGGGTCGTTTTCGCCGGCGGTGAGGCAGTCGAGGTCGCTGTCGGCCAGGGCCTGGCGCAGGGCTTCTTTGTTGCGGCGTGAGCCGTAGTAGCTGAGGGCGTTTAAATCTTGATTGAAGTCTCCGGCGACCAGCAGGGTGGCGGTGGGGTAGTCTGCCCGCAGCTGCTGCCAGTCGCTCTGCTGGGCGGCCAGGGCGGCGGCAAAGGCCTGGGCCGGAGGGTGCGATCGCCAGGTACTGCCCAGCCAGGGCAGCACGGTGCCGTAGAGCACCCAATGGGGGCCGTGGGGCAGGGTCAGCAGGGCGGCGGCGGTGCGGGCTTCGTCAGCGGTTTTGAGGGGAGTGAGCACCCCGGCTCTGACCCAGATTTGCACCCAGCACTCGCCGTTGGTCAGGCACCGGTCGGTGGGGCCGCTGCTGACGGAGTAGTAGTCGGCGCCGGGGGTAATGCCCAGGTGAGTTTCGGTGAGAATCCAAATGTCGGCGTCGATACGGTTGAGCCATTGGCGCTGGCGCTCAGCCTGCGCAGACTGGGGTAGGGCGCGCTCGAGGTTCCAGGTGGCGATTTTCATGCGGGGTGGGTAGCCGGCAATGCAGAGAGTATCGTCTCTGTAGAGCACTACTTAACCTCGACAGCTCGCCGTTTGCATATATTCCTCAATACAAAATTGCGGCTCCGCGGGCTATGGGGGGTGGCGGGGGGCAAGGTTCTGCCCTGGGCTGGCCGCTAGGGTTGGCCGCTAAAGTTGGTACAGGGCAGTGAGCATGGCATCGCTGACCTGGGCGGCGGGGGCATCGAACAGAATTTGGCCCTGGCGGAGACCGATGATGCGATCGCAGTATTTGATCGCAACGTCTACTTCGTGCAGGCTGATCACCAGGGTCTTGCCGGTGGTCTCGCTGAGCTGGTGCAGCAGATCCATCATGGCCCGCGATCGCTCCGGGTCAACGCTCGAAATTGGCTCATCGGCGAGGATAGCGGCGGGGTCTTGCACCAGCACCCGCGCCAGGGCCACCCGCTGCTGCTGGCCGCCCGAGAGCCGGTCGGTGCGGGCGTAGAGCCGATCGACAATGCCCACCTGGGCCAGCGCCGCTGCCGCCTGGGGCACCGCCTGGGGCCACACCAGCGACCACAGCGCCAGCGGCAGGGGCCAGCGACCCAGGTGCCCGGCATTGACGTTGTGCACTACCGCCAGATTGCCCACCAGGTGGTGCTGCTGGTAGACCGTGCCCACCAGCCGTTGCAGCCGCCGCCGCTGTCTAGGGCTGAGACGGCTCACATCCTGGCCCAGCATCACCACCCGGCCCGCCGTGGGCACCTGGCTGCCGTTGAGCAGGCTCAGCAGCGTGCTTTTGCCCGCCCCGCTGGGGCCAATCAGCGCCACCCGTTCCCCGGCGGCGATGGTGAGACTGCAATCGGTGAGGGCCGCCACTGCCCCAAACCGGCAGCTCACCCCCTCCAGCTGAAATACGGGCGATGCGCTCACTGGATCTTGCCAATGCTGCGGCCCACGGCTTCAATCTCGGCGTAGTTTTCGTTGGTGGTGACGATAAACCGCTCGGCCCCAAACAGGTCGAGAATTTCTTTGTGCTCAGGCACCGCCGGGTCGAGGGCCAGCAGCGCCGCCTGCACCCGCTCAGAAAACCCTTCGCCGTAGCGCTCATCGACCTCGGGGCTGATCACCCAGTGGTAGTTGAAGTAGGGCGGGGTGCGCCAGATCTGCACCACCTTGTCGGTGTCTACCGCCCCAGCCGCCAGCCGATCATTCCACACCTGCTCGTTGAGCACACCCACCTCGTAGGTGCCTGCTTCCACCAGCTTGAGAATGGCGTCGTGGTTGCCCGAAAAGCCCACCTCGCCGCGAAAGTCGTTGTCTACATCGATCCCGGCCTGCTCTAGATAGGCCTGGGGCATCAGCCGCCCGGAGGTGGATGACTCACTGCCAAAGGTAAAGGTGCGGCCCTTGAGCTGGGCCAGGTCGCTAATCTCTTGAATTTCTTCAATGCCGCTGTCGGCGTTGGCGATGAAGATGCTGTGGAACTGCTCGTCAATGTCGCGCTGGGCGATCGCCTCAGCCCCCGGTAGCTGAAGCCGGGCCTGCACCCCAGTCAGCGCGCCAAACCACACCAAATCTAAATCGCCCACTCGAAAGGCGGTGACGGCAGCGGCGTAGTCGGTCACGGGCTTATACTCCACCGGTACGCCCAGCTCGGCCTCCAGGTAGTCGGCCAGCTTGCTGTAGAGCCGCTGCAGCAGCTCCGGGTCTTGGTCGGGAATGGCCCCAGCGGTGAGGGGAATGGTGCTCTGCTCGGTCGCTGGGCCGCCTTCTCCAGAGGTCTCTTGCCCTGGCTCAGAGAGGCGCTCGGAGGGGCCACAGGCGCCCAGTGGCAACAGCAACAGCAGGCTCGATACCCCGACAATCCATGAACGATGAAGGCTCACCATAGCTAACTAGCGGGTTTAAACAACGGCTTTCAATCATACGGGGCGCATCCTCCCTGGGGCAATGCCTGCTGCCGGGGAGGTCGAGGCGCAGGGCCTCGCTACAGGAAATCGGCTAGCTCAGCCAGAGCAGGCCGCCCAGCACCAGCGCTACCCCCACCAGGGCGGCCCAGAGAAAGCCATTGTCTCGGGTGTTGATTTGGCTGGGGTCGATGGGAGTGGGCTCGGGCATGGGGCGCGATCGCACCCCCGGCTTAGACGTAGTCGAATATTTTGATGCGCCCATCACCTGGGCCCCCTCGCCAGAGATACCGTCTAGCTCAGGAATCTGGGTCATCCAGTTGGTGGGGCGCTGGAGCTGGGGGGCCTGCAAAATGTAAAGCAGGTTTTTGCCCTGCTTGCGGGTTTCGATGTCGGGGTGGCGGGCCAGGGCCTGGCAGAGTGCGATCGCATCCTGCTGCCGCCCCACCGCGCTGTAGGCATTTACCAGCCAGGTTTGGATCTCACCCCCCAGGGGTGTAGCGGCCTTGGCGAGCCTGACAGCCTCCTCAAAAAACTCCACCGACTCCCGATAGCTGCCCCGCTCAAAGGCGGCTTGGCCGTAGGCGTACTGGGTTTTGGCAAGGTCGCGGGTATCGTCGGTCATAGGTAAAATGTAAGTCTTGACAGGGCTTTCTAGGCCCTATACCAATGTAAACTGACCGTTAGGAAGTTGAGCAACTCCACGGGGTGCCACAGGTTAATAGATCAGATCCATGCCTGCTAGAGATCTCTACCACGATGCTGTGCGTACAGCACTGGAAAAAGACGGGTGGACTATTACAGACGACCCGCTGATATTAACCATTGGGCTACGCTCGGTTTTTGTAGATTTAGGGGCCGAAAAACTAATTGCGGCTGAGCGCGGCACCGAGAAAATTGCCGTCGAAGTCAAAAGCTTTCTCAGCCCTTCTCCGATCAGCGATCTTGAAATTGCTTGGGGACAGTATTTTCTTTACGCCAGAACTCTTCAAAAGCAAGAGCCCGACCGTAGCCTCTATCTGGCCGTCAATGAAACTGTGTTTCAGACATTATTTGCTGAGGAGGCTGGCCAGCTGCTGTTGGCAGAGCCCGGCTTTCGCCTGATGGTATTTGATTCAAAAACTGAGGAGATAGTCCAGTGGAAACCTTAGAGCAATGGCGCCATATCCTAGAAAAAACGCTCCAATACTACGCTGACTTGCCCTATCGCTACGGCGATATTAAAACTGATGTGGTGGTCAGCCGTGACCAAAATCATTTTTTCCTAATTCACGAAGGCTGGGATGGCAGCAGGCGTATTCACGGTATGGTCGTCCATGTTGAAATACGGGATGAAAAAATTTGGGTTCACTATGACGGCATCGAGGGCAGCATTACCGAAGACCTAGTCGTGGCGGGTGTGCCCAAGGATCACATTGTGCTGGCTTTTCATGCTCCCGAAGTGCGCGAACATACCGGTTATGCCGTAGCCTAGCTCGCGAGCCTACCAAGCCAATCCCATAGTCAGCACAGAGCCCGGGAGAACAGGGTCTCCCGAAAGGTGGGCGGGGTTGTGTAGCAACTCGGCGGCCCGCCCCGGCTGATACACCTTCACCTGCCGACTGCTGGGGTTGATCAGCCAGCCCAGACGCACGCCGCGCAGGTAATTGGCTGCCTCTATCATCGAAGCCCCATCCTACAAGCAGGCTCACAGACGTAGGCCAGGCGAAATTTGGTGGCCAGTCCACGGCCAGCCGATTTTCCCATCTCCCATAGAATCTTGACGCGGTGGCTTAACCCGGCTTTTTTCGCTCAAGATAGAGCTAGGGAATGAAGGAGACATAACCGTGGTAGCCCCCGCAATTACACCCCAGACCGACTCGCTGCAGTACGAAGCTAAGACCCTTGCGATCGCAACTGCTCTGCTCAGCGCCACCCGCGAGAAAAAAAATCTCTTCGCCCAAATGCGCGACCAGATGCGCTGGGACGACAAAATCATGGACTTCGCCATGGGCAACCCCGGCCTCAAGGTGCAGCTCTTTCGCTTCATCGACGCCCTGCCCGCCCTGCGCAGTAAGCCCGAGATCGCCCGCCACCTGCAAGAGTATCTATCGGCGGAAGAGGTCGAGCTGCCCAACGCGCTGAAGGGATTGCTCAACTTCACCAATCCCGACTCGGTGCCCGGTCAACTGGCCGCCACCACCGTCGCCCCGGCGGTGGAAACCCTGGCCTATCGCTACATCTCCGGCGAAACCATCGAGAAATCGATCAAGGCCATCGAGCGCATGCGCAAGGACAAGCTCACCTTCACCATGGACCTGCTGGGCGAAGCGGTGATCACCGAGACCGAAGCCCAGGCCTACCTGCAGCGCTACCTGGACCTGATGGAGCAGCTCTCGGCGGCGGCAAAGGGCTGGAAAACCGTGGATGCCATCGACCTGGCGGACGGCAAAGAACTCTCTAAAGTCCAGGTTTCGGTCAAGCTCACCGCCTTCTATTCCCAGTTTGACCCGCTGGATGCCGAGGGCAGCCGCGCCAAAGTCAGCGAGCACATTCGCACCCTGCTGCGCCGCGCCAGCGACCTCGGCGTCGCCGTTCACTTTGACATGGAGCAGTACCGCTACAAGGCGCTCACCCTGGCGATTCTCAAAGACATTCTCATGGAGGCCGAGTTTCGCCAGCGCGACAACATCGGCGTCACCCTGCAAGCCTACCTGCGCGACAGCTACAGCGACCTCAAAGATCTGGTGCTGTGGGCCAAAAATCGGGGCACCCCGGTCACCGTGCGCCTGGTCAAGGGGGCCTACTGGGATCAAGAGACCATCACCGCTCGGCAAAACGGCTGGTCTACCCCCGTCTACGGCCAAAAAATCTCCACCGACGCCAACTTTGAGCGCATGACCCGGCTGCTGCTGGAAAATCACCGGTATCTCTACGCCGCCATTGGCAGCCACAACGTGCGATCGCAGGCCCACGCCATGGCAATCGCCGAAGAGCTCCAAATTCCCCGCCGCAATATTGAGCTGCAAGTGCTCTACGGCATGGCCGACAAACTGGCCAAAACCCTGGCCGACAAGGGCTACCGGGTGCGAGTTTACTCCCCCTTTGGCGAACTCATCCCCGGTATGTCGTACCTGATTCGCCGTCTGCTAGAAAACACCGCCAACAGCTCCTTTTTGCGCCAAAACCAGGAGGATGTGCCGGTAGAAACCCTGCTGGCCGCACCGGAGTTTGCTGCAGAGGATGAGGTGGGGAAGGTAGGGGAGATAGGGAAGGGGGGGATGATCGTTGCTCCCCCATCTCCCTTATCTCCCCCACCCCCCTTCCCCAACGCCCCCGATCTCGACTTCGCCGTCGCCACCAAACGCGCCCAGGCCAGCGAAGCGCTCAAGACCGTCCACGCCCAGCTGGGCCAGCGCTACAACCCGATCATCAATGGCGAAGCGGTCGATACCGAGGCCACCGCCGACTCGGTGAACCCCTCGAAGCCAGCAGAACTGGTGGGCAAGCTGGGATTGGCCAGTCAGGAGCAGGCGGACGGTGCGATCGCAGCTGCCAAAGCCGCCTTCCCCGCCTGGGCCGCCACTCCCGCCAAAGAGCGAGGCGCCATCCTGCGCCGCGCCGCCGACCTGATGGCAGAGCGCCGCCACGAGCTCAACGCCTGGATGGTCTACGAAGTCGGCAAACCCATGGGCCAGGCCGACCCCGAGGTCTCCGAAGCCATCGACTTCTGCCGCTACTACGCCGACGAAATGGAGCGGCTGGACGCGGGCTACGCCTACGACTACCCCGGCGAAACCAATCGCTACCGCTACTTCCCGCGCGGCATTGCGGTGGTGATTTCGCCCTGGAACTTCCCCCTGGCGATTGCCACCGGCATGACCGTCGCCGCCCTGGTCACCGGCAACTGCACCATCCTCAAGCCCGCCGAAAACTCCGCCGTGATCGCCGCCAAGCTAGCCGAAATCTTGATCGAAGCGGGTATGCCCCCCGGCGTCTTCCAGTACCTGCCGGCCCGCGGTTCCACCGTGGGTGCCCACCTGGTCAACCATCCCGATGTCCACATGATTGCCTTCACCGGCTCCCGCGAGGTGGGCTGCCGCATCTACGCCGAGGCCGCCCAGTGGCGACCGGGTCAGCGCCACCTGAAGCGCGTGATCGCTGAAATGGGCGGCAAAAACGCCATCATCATCGACGAAAGCGCCGATCTCGACCAGGCCGTGCAGGGGGTGGTCTACTCCGCCTTTGGCTACAGCGGCCAGAAGTGCTCCGCCTGCTCCCGCGCCATCGTCGTCGCCTCGGTGTACGACACTTTCGTGCACCGCCTGGTAGAGGCCACCCGCTCCCTCAACGTGGGCGAAGCGGTGAAGCCCAGCACCAAGGTCGGCCCCGTGATCGACGCCAACGCCCAGGCCAAAATCAAGGAATACATCGAAAAAGGCAAGGCCGAAGCCACCCTGGCTTTAGAAATGCCCACCCCCGCCGACGGCTACTTCGTTGGCCCTACGGTGTTTACCGATGTGCAGCCCGATGCCGTCATCGCCCAGGAAGAAATCTTTGGCCCCGTGCTAGCGGTGATCAAAGCCAGGGACTTTGACGACGCCCTGCGCATTGCCAACGACACCGACTACGGGCTGACCGGCGGCCTCTACTCCCGCACCCCCTCCCACATTGAGCGGGTGCAAAACGAGCTGGCGGTGGGGAATATCTACATCAACCGGGGCATTACCGGCGCAATTGTCTCCCGCCAGCCCTTCGGCGGCTTCAAGATGTCGGGGGTGGGCTCCAAAGCCGGTGGCCCCGACTACCTGCTGCAATTCCTGGAGCCCCGCCACGTCAGCGAAAACGTGCAGCGCCAGGGCTTTGCCCCGATTGAAGGCGTGGATTAACCCCACTCCGGTAGAAGGGGGGATTTGCAGCCTAACCACCTCAGCCTTGAGCCCTTTAACTCCGCTTGGCCGCCATGTCCCAATGGGGACAGTGGACGGTGCATTGCGGTGCGGATTGGGCGAGCTGGGGTCTGGGGCCTGGGGAGGTGATCTGCGAATGCACCCTCCGCTGAGGTTACGATGGGCCTATGGCTCATCTATTTGCCTGCCCGTACCTAGGCGCTACCGTAGAACTGTCAGAGGAGCGGGAAGCCCACATCGCAGCCAGTCATCCGGGTACGTTGCCTGACTACCTGGAGCAGCTCACCGATACCCTGGGAGACCCTGACCAGGTACGGGGCAGCGATCGCGACCCTACCGCTCTACTGTTCTCGAAATGGTTTGACTCGGTTCGTACTGGGCGCTACCTGGTGGTTGTCACCATTAGGGATGTCACCTCATCTAGGTATTGGATTATCACGGCCTATACCGCTCGTAAATTGGCTGGAGGCAAGACCCTATGGCAGAAAAGCTAGTCTTCCAATACGACCAGGTGGGGGACATCCTCTACATCAACAAATGTGCGCCCTACGCAGAGCAAGAGTCTGAGGAAATTGGCGATGAGATGATTGCCCGCCTCAACCCAGTGTCTGGCGAGGTGGAGAATTTGGAAATTTTGTTTTTCTCGAAGCGGCTCTTAAATGCAGATTTTTTGCTGGAGCTGCCTGTGGCGGCCAGTCTAAGGTTAGCTGCCTCTTGAAGTAGCCCGTCTGGAGTGCTTGATTGAACACAAGTGGAGCAATGGCGCAGTGCCTAAACCGGAAGCGGGTCTAAGCGATGGAATGTAACCGCGAAGCTGCCTACGCAAAGCTGGCGGTGCAGTTTGCCAGGGCGCTGGTGGCGGGTGATTTTGACCTCGCCCATACCCTGCTCGCGCCGGAGCTGGGCGCAGACTTCAGCCCATCGCGCCTGCGCGAAACCTACGCAGCCATGCTTGAGTACGGGGATGGGCCGCCCACCGATGTCGATCTCATTGTCACCATGGAGCAGTGGCAGTTGCCCGAGCAGCGGCCGACGGATCTGGGCTGGGCCTACGTTGCGATCGCAGGTGACAGCTACTCCGAAGCCGTCACCGTGGTGGTCGAAACCACCGACCGGGGGCCTGCCATTCGCCACCTGGAGTGGGGGCGTCCCTAGCCCCAGCGGAGGTATTCACCCGACCCAAACTATGGGTTAATGGCAGAGGTTAACCCCT
>DATIVG010000291.1:0-15471 GCA_035466075.1 Nodosilinea sp.
CTGCGCAGCGATGCACTGTTGCGAAGCTGACCGCCTGTTGAGAAGGCTGGGGGAGAGAAGCCAAACTTGCCGCTGGGGGCGTTCCGATTGCCCCCAGACCCCGTCGGCCAGGGCCGTTCCGCCGCCCTGGACCCAACGGAAAGGAGTTATTGATCATCGGTTTAAACCTTGGTTCTGCGGAGTAACCTGCCCTTCTCTACAGTTAGCCAAAACACCCGTAGGGTGGGCACTGCCCACCATCTGCCTCAGGCCCAAAAAGTCCAATTCAAAGCGTTTCTCGCTCTAACAACCTACTTCACTTTCCTCCTCCCCATGGCCGACCCGCTCTCGATCATCAACCCTGCTACCGAGGCCTTGATCAAAGACATTCCGGTAGACGATAGCGCCGCCGTGGCCGAAAAATATGCCAGGGCGCGGGCGGCTCAGCCGGAGTGGGCGGCGCTGCCCCTGGCCGAGCGCATCGCGCCGATTTTGCGTTTTCGAGATTTGCTGGTGGAGCGGGTCGATGCCCTGGCGGCGCTGCTCACCGCCGAGACGGGCAGACCGATCGCCCAGGCGCGCAGTGAGATTCTGGCGGTGCCGGGGCGCATTGATTTTTTTGTGGAACATGCGGCTCGCGTGCTAGAGCCCCAGCGGGTATACGCTGAACCGGCCAGTGCGCTGCCGGGGGGCTGCACCCTGGAGGAGATCATCAGCCACGACCCGCTGGGGGTGATCGCCAACATTTCGGCCTGGAACTACCCCTACTTTGTGGGCAGTAATGTGTTTATTCCGGCGCTGCTGATGGGCAATGCGGTGCTGTACAAGCCCTCGGAGCTGGCCTCGCTGACGGGGGGTGCGATCGCAGCTCTCCTCCACGAGTCCGGCATTTCCCCCGACATCTTTATCCCCGTGATCGGCGGGGGGCTCACCGGGGCCGCCCTGCTAGAGCAGCCCATCGACGGCATCTTCTTCACCGGCTCCTACACCACCGGGCAAAGGATCGCGGTGGCGGCGGCCCCCAAACTCATCCGCGTACAGCTGGAGCTGGGCGGCAAAGACCCCGCCTACGTCTGCGCCGATGCCCCGGTCGCCGTCGCCGCCGCCAGCCTCGCCGATGGGGCATTCTACAACAACGGCCAGAGCTGCTGTGCGGTGGAGCGCATCTACGTCCACACCGATGTCTACGACGAGTTTCTCGCCGCGTTTATGCAGACGGTGCAGGGGTTCACCCTGGGCGACCCCACCGATTCACACACCTACCTGGGCCCAGTCAGCCGCCAGCCGCAGCTAGACATCCTGGCTAGCCAGGTGGCCGATGCACTGGCGAAGGGGGCCACCCTGCGCTGCGGCGGCGAACGGGTCAATCGCCCCGGCTGGTACTTTGCCCCCACGGTGCTCACCGAGGTCAACCACACCATGACCGTCATGCAGGCCGAAACCTTTGGCCCGGTGATCGGCATACAGCGGGTGGCCAGCGATGCCGAGGCCGTAGCCCTGATGCAGGATACCCCCTACGGGCTGACCGCAGCGGTATATGGCTCAGATCGGGAACGGGCCGTGGAGATCCTCCGCCAGCTCAAGACCGGCAGCGCCTACTGGAACTGCTGCGATCGCGTTAGCCCCCGCCTGCCCTGGAGCGGTCGCGGCCACTCGGGTCTTGGCACCACCCTATCGCTGGCGGGCCTGACGACCTTTCTACACCCCAGGGGTTGGCACCTGCGGGCGGGTTAGGAGGACTAAGCTAGGATCGAGGCCCATGCTTCTAGGTCGATGGAGAGTCAAATGCGTAAAGCAACCATTGTCAGCGTGACGGGCGATCGCCAGCTAGAAATCCCACCGGAGGTGCAGGAACGCCTGACCCCAGGGGACGAATACATGATCTGGATAACTGAAGACGCCATTACGTTCCAAAAAATTCAGCAGCCGCTGCGTTTTGATGCCTTGCAGCGCAAAATTGAGGCTCTGGGCCCTGACCCTGACGAAATGAGCCTAGAAAACATCAGTGCTGTGGTCAAAGATGTGAGGCAGCAGCTCAACCCGTAGATTAGACGCTGCCCGATGAAGATTGTCATTGACACCAACGTCTGGGTTTCGGGCTTGCTTTGGGGCGGCATCCCCAATCAGGTTCTGCGACAGGTGCGCCAGGGCCTCGTCCAAGCTCTGGTGACAGACCCTCTACTGGCTGAGCTCGCCCAAACCCTCACCTACCCAAAGCTGCAAACCAAACTTCACCAGCTCCAAGAAACCCCAGACAGCCTGCTGCTGACTGTACAGGAGCTAACCACGCTCTGCACGCCTATGGCCATCGCTAAACCGCCCCTGCGAGACCCAAAGGATTTAATTGTTTTGGAAGCAGCTCTGGGGGGAAAGGCCAGCGGCATCATCACCGGCGATCGCGATCTGCTGGTCTTGGGTAATTTCTCCGATATTCCCATCCTGCTGCCCCAGGATTTTCTAAAACACTACTTTCCCTAACGCCTAGCGGAGCTGAGCTCAACCCTTCTGCCCAACCCTTTTGCCCAACCCTTTTGATTGAACAAGGAAGTCATCCAGGAGGCAGCAGCACTCGCCTCTGCGATCGCACCCGGTTCGGCCCTCGCCCAGTTACCGGGCGGCTATCCACCAAGGAGCCGATCAGGGGTTCCGTGGCACTATGAAGCCATCGCATTCAACCTTGGCCCCATGAACTCGTCAGTGCAGTCGTTTTACACCTGGTACAAAAATACCCTCGAAAATCCTAAATATCGCTGGCTTTTAGCCGGTGCCACCCTGCTGTACCTGCTCAGCCCCATCGACTTTGCCCCCGACTTCATTCCCATCATCGGCTGGATTGACGACGCCGTTGTGGCGTCCATGTTCATCGGCGCCATGTCGCAAATCGTACTCTCTGGGCTGACCAGCAAACGCCAGACGGGCCTGCGCTCCGACGCTCCCGACGCCGCCCGCACCACCGTCGATGTCAATTTCGACTGATGTCAACTTCGACTAGCCCCAGGGTGCGATCGCACAGCTGGCCCGACCGCTCCGAGGCGTAGCCATCACTCTGTCAAATAGGCAGATAGGCCGGGTTCCAGCCATCGACACGGGGGGTGAGCACGGCAACCACCGCCCCGCTGCAGCTGCCCCTGAGGCCGGTGATGCTGACCGCACACCCGGCGACCCAGCATCCCAGGGCACAGCCGATTGCCCACTTACCCCTCAATCAAAAATCGCTCCCAATTCCAACATTTAAAGGTCCTATGCCAGTCAACAAAGATCCGCAGCCGTCGCGATCGCGACAGATTGCCAACATCGTCCTCTGGGCGGCCACCGGCCTGCTGCTGCTCAACATCGTCTTTTCCAGCTTCTTCGGCAGCCAGACCGCCCGCGAGCCCTACAGCATGTTCATCCACCGGGTGCAGGAGCAAGAGATCGTCCGCGCCTCCGTGGGCCAAAACGAAATTCGCTACCAGGTCAAAGACCCCACCACCGGCGAAGCGGGCGATGTGTACACCACCACCCCCATCTTCGACCTGCAACTGCCCCAGCTGCTCGAAGACAACGGCGTTGAGTTTGCCGCCGTGCCCCCGCCCAAGGGTCAGTGGTTTGGCAGCCTGCTGAGCTGGGTGATTCCGCCGCTGATTTTCATCGGCGTCTGGCGCTTCTTCATTGCCCGCAACGGCGGTGGCCCCCAGGGTGCCCTCTCCATCGGCAAGAGCAAGGCCAAGGTCTACGTCGAAGGCGACGCTGGCAAAATCACCTTTGACGATGTGGCCGGGGTCGAAGAGGCCAAGACCGAGCTGGTAGAAGTAGTCGATTTTCTCAAAACCCCCAAGCGCTTCACCGACCTGGGGGCCAAAATTCCCAAGGGCGTGCTGCTGGTCGGCCCTCCCGGCACCGGCAAAACTCTAATGGCCAAGGCCGTGGCCGGAGAGGCCGGGGTACCCTTCTTCAGCATTTCAGGCTCGGAGTTTGTCGAGCTGTTCGTCGGCGTCGGCTCCTCTCGGGTGCGCGACCTGTTCGAGCAGGCCAAAAAGCAGTCCCCCTGCATCATCTTTATTGATGAGCTAGATGCGATCGGCAAATCGCGCTCCTCCAGCAGCTTCTACGGCGGCAACGACGAGCGCGAGCAGACCCTCAACCAGCTGCTCACCGAAATGGATGGCTTTGAGGCGGGCGACACCACCGTGATCGTGCTGGCTGCCACCAACCGGCCCGAAACCCTCGACCCCGCCCTGCTGCGCCCCGGTCGCTTCGACCGCCAGGTGCTGGTCGATCGCCCCGACCTCAAGGGCCGCGAAGCCATTCTCAAAATTCATGCCAAGGATGTCAAACTGGCCGACACCGTAGACCTGAAGACGACCGCTACCCGCACCCCAGGCTTTGCCGGGGCCGACCTGGCCAACCTGGTCAACGAGGCTGCCCTGCTGGCCGCCCGCCGCAACAGCACCGTCGTTGAGCAAGAAGACTTTAGCGAAGCCATCGAGCGGGTGGTCGCCGGTCTGGAGAAAAAGAGCCGCGTGCTCAACGACAAGGAGAAGAAAATTGTCGCCTACCACGAAGTCGGCCACGCCCTGGTCGGCGCGATGATGCCCGGCACCGACGAGGTGGAAAAAATCTCCATCGTGCCTCGGGGCATGGCCGCCCTGGGCTACACCCTGCAACTGCCCACCGAAGACCGCTTCCTGCGCGATGAGGACGAGCTCAAGGGCCAGATTGCCACCCTGCTGGGCGGGCGCTCCGCCGAAGAGATCGTCTTTGGCAGCATTACCACCGGGGCCTCCAATGACCTGCAACGGGCCACTGACCTGGCTGAGCAAATGGTCACCACCTACGGCATGAGCAAGGTGCTGGGCCCCCTGGCCTACGACCGCGCCCAGCGCAACGCCTTCCTGGACAACGGCATGCCCAATGCCCGCCGCCCGATCAGCGAAGAAACCGCCAAGGCGATCGACGAGGAGGTCAAAGCCCTGGTCGAGGCAGGCCACCAGCGCGCCCTGGCCATTCTCAAGCAAAACCGAGAGCTGCTCGAGACCCTGGCTGAGCAGCTGATCGAAACCGAGGTGATCGAAGGCCCGCCCCTGCGCGAACAGCTCAAGCAGGTGCAAGAGCCCCAACTGGTCGGCTAATCAACGGTTGAGGCTGAGGGCCTCATTGGCAATTTAATGATGCCCTCAGCCTGGATCAGCACTGGCGATGCTTCCCCGCCGGGAACTCACTGAGGAGTACCCCGGAGCACTGGCGAGCCTCTGCTAAAGTATTGATCGCCTCAATCCTTAACCTCTCAGAAAAACCGTGGTTGCTGTTAACGACATCTACCTGCTGCGCAACATCTGGTACCACGCCATGCCCAGCCACGCGCTGAAGGCGGGCAAGATGGTGGCCAAAACCCTGCTCAACGAGCCCATTTTGTTTGGCCGCACAGACCAGGGCAAAGCCTTTGCCCTGCGCGACATTTGCCCCCACCGGGCGGTGCCCCTGAGCTGCGGTCGGTTTGACGGTACCGAGGTTGAGTGCTGCTACCACGGCTGGCGCTTTGACGAAAACGGCCACTGCACCGAAATTCCCTCGCTGATGGCCGACCAGCAGATGGATTTGAACCGCTTTAACGTGCGGAACTATGAGGTCAAAGAGGTGCAGGGCAACCTGTGGGTCTACATGGTTGACCCCACCAACCCCCAGCCTCCCAGCTTTGACGTGCCTCGCGTGCCTGGGTTTGGCGACGAGGTGCGGCCCAACGTCACCTACACCATGCGCTTCCCCTGCTACATCGATCACGCGGTGGTGGGGCTGATGGACCCAGCCCATTCTCCCTTTGTGCACCGCTCCTGGTGGTGGCGAGGGGCAACCCTCAACGATGAAATCAAGTGGTTTGACCCTTCCACCTACGGGTTCACCATGCGCAAGCACCGCATGGGCGAAAACATGGGCTACGGTTACTGGCTGATCGGCGGCATTCCCGACAACGAGATTATTTTTTATCTGCCCGGCGTGCGTACCGAGGAGACCACCACCGCCAAGCATCGGGTGGTCAACCTGCCCACGGTGACGCCGCTCACCGATGACCAACCCGACGTCACTTTTGCGCTGTACTGGGATATTCCCTGGGGCAACCTGCTGAAGCCGGTTTTGCCGACCATGATTCGCTCCTTTTTGGGCCAGGACCGCGATGTGGTGATCAAGCAGCAGGAGGGGCTCAAGCACGAGTCGGTGCTGCGGTTGATCAAAGACTCGGACACCCTGGCCCGCTGGTACTACCAGCTCAAGAAGGAGTACCAGCGCTCCCAGAGCGAAGGGCGGGAGTTTGTCACGCCCGTGAAGACGCAGCTGCTCAAGTGGCGGGCCTAGGGCAGGGCCGCCACCACGCTAGACCGCCAGGCCCGGGGCACCCCCGGTGCCAAAATCGTGGCCCGGTAGGGAATCACCCCGGCCTGATCGCCACCTAGGCACTGGGCGGCAGCGTAGGATAGATCGAGGCTGCGATCGCCCACGTAGGGGCCACGATCGTTAATGCGCACAATCACGGTTTTGCCGTTGAGCTGGTTGCGCACCTGGAGATAGGTGCCAAAGGGCAGGGTTTTGTGGGCGGCGGTGAGCTCGTGCTGGTTAAAGGTTTCGCCGGTGGCTGTCTGCCGCCCGTGGAAGTAGGGGCCGTACCAGGAGGCGGTGCCGCTGAGGGTCTGGTGGGTTTCGCCCAGGCCGTGGGCCACCAGTTGCACCTGGCTGGGGTCGAGGGGGGCACCGCCAAAGGCCAGGCGCAGGTTGTTGACCCACCGGGTCGCCTCCAGGGCCGCCTGGGGGTCGCTGCCCTGGGCCGTCTGCCCCGACTGGGGCGCAGCGGCGGGCAGCACAAAGATAGTTTTGCCGGCCAGTTGGGCGGCGGCCTGGTGCTCGCCTAGGCTGGGCACCAGCGCCTCGGGGTTGGCTTGCAGCAGCGGCACCGCCTGGCGAATCTGGCTGGCCACCTGGTCGGCGGCGGCGCGGGAGGGCAGCCGCCCGATGGCCCGGTTTTTGACCTGTACGGTGAAGCTGTGGGCAGAGCTGGCGGCGGGGTCGGCGGCGAGGCCGCTGCAAAAGCTGGGGCTCAAGCTGAGCCGGGTATTGCCGCTGGACATGTGGGCCGTCTCGCCCTTGGGCACCACGGCAACGGCCGCCGTGGCATTCCAGTGGGGCCAATCGATCGCCGCCTTGAGGGGCCACTGGAGGTGCGATCGCACCTCCAGTGGTTTTTGCGCCTCCGCCTGCAGGTGCAGAGGGGCGTAGGGCACAGCAGGTTGATTCACCACGGGGAGCGGTTGCCGGTGGTCCCAGGCGTAGGGGTTGGCCGCCTGGAGCGTCAACCCGGAGGGATAGAAGATAGCAGCGTGGTGAGGTAGAAGTGTAGCCCAGAGCAGTCCAAATAACGTCATTTACGCGTGTGCTGAAAGCGACGTCCACAGCCACTGTCAGCGGGGCCCGAGGGCAGCACCAACAACAAGCAAAAGCTGGAGACACAGAGAAAGAAAGCAGCCAGCCCGGCGGCATCGCTTGCTCAGCCGCCTGACCTAGAAATGCTGGCTTTCTGGCTAAATTCGCAGGGTTGCGAACAGCTTTTCAGAATAACACCTGGTTTTTGTATCTGCAACAACACTTTGCAGAGCTAACTTGGTGTAAGTCCGGCCAGGCAATGCCCCAGCCCCTACGCACCGAAGCGCTCTCAGGCTTCGCCTTGCTCTACCGCTACCCAGGTCGTGAGGGGCTGGGTCGGCGTAAACCGCTGAGCTATGGCGGGGCGATCAGGCCGCCCCTGGCCTGCCTTCAGCACTGGCAATCCTGGGCCTGAAAATCCTGGGCCTCCCAAAGTAGCAGCCCCATCTAAATGACACCAACAGAGGGAGTCAGACGGGGCTGGAGACGCAGTTAGGAGGTATCTTGCGTCAAGCATATCCGGGGAATAGAGCCCTGGGGCCTTCCCTTAACAAGTTTTTAATGCCCGTGACGTTTTGACACCGCCTGGCAATCATTTGGGGCAGTCGTGAGGAGTAGCAGTCGGGGCTGCAACCGGGACGGCAGTTGGGGTTGAGATCGGGCCAGGCACCCCCCTTCACCCGACCATAAAGCTTGCGTGAAACCCCGGCCCAGTAAGTATCGAATGCAACTTCAAAAGTGAAGAATCGCACTATGCACCCAGCGCTGCCGCCCTTGATTTGGCAACCCGCAGCGGCCCAGGGGCAGGAGTTCTGTCACGTTTTACGGTTCGTTTCACCTATGAAATCGACGCTCATTCGAGTTTTTATCTGGCCCAGCGGCGTGGCCCTACTGATGGGAGTGAGTGTGTTAAGTTTGCTACTGCTCCACTGGCCCGATCTGGGCGTCGATCGCCAGGCCAACAGCGACCGCGACGAGTTTCCGGGGCAGCGGCGAGGGGGCGGCACCCACTGGGTTAACAGCTCACAGAGTGACACTATGGTGTGATGGGGGTGTGAGGGGGCGTAAGGGGACGTCAGGTCTGTGGTTCCGGATGGCACTGATTTGGCCCGTAGATCTCTGTATTCAGGGCTACGAGTCAATGCCTGCCATTGCCACTTCTACCGTTGTCGATGTAATCCATGGTGCAATTTTGGGCCGGGCCCCTGGGGCGGCAGATTCAGCAGTGGGTCTCCCGTTTTTCTAAACCGATCAACTTTGGCAGTCGAGCCGTGGTGGTGTCTGGCCTGCTGGCCCTGACCGTGGTGTCTGTGGGCAAGCGGCTGCAGATGTTTGAAACCCTGGAGATGTCGAGCTTTGACCTGCTGACTCGCCTGCAAACCCAGCAGGCTCCAGACCCACGGCTGCTGATTATCGAGGTCACCGAGGCCGATCTCGAAGCCTACGGCTGGCCGCTGAGCGACCAGGTGATCGCCGATATCATCGCCACGGTGCAGCGCTACAACCCGGCGGTGGTGGGGCTCGATCTCTACCGCAACACCCCCCAGGCCATGCCGGGCCGGGCGGCCCTGGCCGCCGCCTTTGAGGCCCCCAACGTGATCGGCATTTTCAATGTGGGTCAGCAGGAGAACGGCATCGAGGTACCGGCTCCGGCCAGCTGGCCCGCCGACCAGCTGGGCTTCAACGACCTGGCCATTGACCCCGACGGCGTGCTGCGCCGCAGTCTGCTCTACGTCGGCGGCCAGGACAACCCCTTTTACTCGTTTCCGCTGCGGGTGGTGCTGGCCTACCACGCCGACCTGCCCCTGGAGGTGGACCGCGCCGCCAACCGACTGCGCATTGGCACAGCGGAGTTTCCGGCCCTGATGGGGGGCGACGGTGGCTACGCCGACATTGACAACCGAGGCTACCAGGTGTTGATGAAATATCGCACCCTCTACGAGCCCGCCCCCACCCTGACCATTACCCAGGTGCTGGCCGGGGCGGTGCCCCCCGACTGGGTGGAGGGCAAGATCGTGCTGATTGGCTCGACCGCCCCCAGCCTCAAGGATGAGTTTTATACCCCCTTTAGCCAGGAGCAATCGTCGCGGTTTGTGATTGCCGGGGTAGAGGTGCATGCCCAGAGCATTAGCCAGCTGCTAGATGCGATCGCAGCTCAACCCGCCCTCTACCGCTTTTTGCCCCAGTGGGGCGAGTTTCTCTGGCTGCTGGGCTGGACCCTGGTGGCGGGGGTAATCGGCTGGCGGGTGCGGCGGCCCACCACCCTGCTGGCCCTCAGCGGTGCTGTGGTGGTAGGCCTGTGGGGGCTCAGCGGCCTGGCCCTCAGCCAGCTGGTGTGGGTGCCCACCGTGGAGCCGGTGGCCGCCTTTTTGCTGGCCCTGGGGCTGGTGCTAACCCAAAAAGCGCTCTACCGCAGCAGCTACGACCAGCTCACCCTGCTGCCGGGGCGCGACATGTTTTTGCTCCAGGTGCAGCGGGCCCTGCACCAAAGGCCCGCCACCGCGGTCACCGTGGTATTTCTCGACATCGACCGCTTCAAGCTGATCAACCAGTCCTTTGGCCACCTGATGGGCGATCGGGTGCTGCAAACCATTGGCCAGCGCCTGCGGCAGTTTTTGCCCCCCTCGGCCCACCTGGCGCGGGTGGGGGGCGACGAGTTTGCCTTTTTGCTGCCGGTGCACGACCAGCCCACGGTGGATCAGTGGCTCAACCACCTGCAAACCGAGCTGTCCGAGCCCTTTGCCATTGCCCGGCGGCGGCTGTCGGTGACCAGCTCCATGGGGGTGGCCATGGCCCACGGCGAACACCCCCCCACCGCCCAAGACCTGCTGCGCGACGCCCACACCGCCATGTACCGGGCCAAGGCCCTGCACGAGTACCGCTACGAGGTCTTTGCCAGCACCATGCACGAGGAGGCGGTGCGCCGCCTGGAGCTGGAGAGCCACCTGCTCAACGCCTTTGAAAACAACGAATTTTTGCTCCACTACCAGCCCATTGTCTGTCTGCAAACCGGCCGCATTGCCGGGTTTGAGGCCCTGGTGCGGTGGTACCGCCCCGAGGAGGGGTTTGTGTCGCCGGGGCAGTTTATTCAAGTCACCGAAGAAACCGGGCTGATTGTGCACCTGGGCCAGTGGATCTTTCGGGCCGCCTGTGCCCAGCTCAAGGCCTGGCAGCAGCAGTTTCCCGAGCAGTCGCTGACCATGAGCATCAACCTGTCGCGGCGGCAGTTTCACCAGGCCGACCTGGTAGACCAGTTTGGGGCCTGCCTGCAAGAGCTCGACCTGGCGGGCGATCGGGTGCAGCTCGAAATTACCGAAAGCATGATCATGCGCGACGTGGATGGAGCCACCGACCTGATGCAGCGGCTCAAGCACCTGGGGCTCAAGCTGGCCATCGACGACTTTGGCACCGGCTACTCGTCGCTGAGCTACCTGCACCGGTTTCCCACCGACACCCTCAAGATTGACCAGTCGTTTGTGGGCCGCATGGACCACAGCGGCGACGACCGCGAAATTGTGCATACCATCATTGCCCTGGGCCAAAAGCTCTCCATGGACCTGGTGGCCGAGGGCATTGAGACCGAAAACCAGCTGCGCCGCCTGCGGGCCATGGGCTGCCACCGGGGCCAGGGCTACCTGTTTGCCAGGCCCCTGGGCCGCGATGGGGCCACGGCCCTGCTGGCCAACCCCTGGCTGTGGGAGAGCTTGGCGGCCCCTGAGGGCTCCGTCGAAGGGGCCACAACGCTCTAAATACCTGAGTTTTTCGTCATCGTTACATAACACCATGTGCTGGGGAGACGTAATAGGATGGGGGAATAGCTTTTTGTGCCGCAGGGCACAGTTAAGCCAGACTCTCATTCGGGGTTGATTGCCAAAGCTTCGCTTGTTCCACGGGCTCATTCACTCCAAAAGCCGCTCCGCCCAGGGTTGTCGAGATTTAGACCCAGGGCTCAATGTCTGCCCGCGATCGCGGCCAGTGGGCCGTAGATGAGGGGTAGTTGTGGCCCCAGGAACGATCGGACCACCGGCAGCCGACCTCGGCTGACCACCAGGAGGTCACCCCATGCCCATCGCCAGTATTAACCCCGCCACCGGCGCTCTGCTCCAAGCCTTTGAGCCCCTGAGCGCCGCCGCCCTGGAGCAAAAGCTAGCCCGCGCCGCCAGCACCTTTGCCACCTACCGCCACACCAGTTTTGACCAGCGGGCCGAGTGGCTGCGTCAGGCGGCCCAGGTGCTCGACGACAACCGGGCCGCCTACGCCCGCCTCATGACCCTGGAAATGGGTAAACCCCTGGCCGCCGCCCTGGCCGAGGTGCAAAAAAGCGCCCTGGTCTGCCGCTACTACGCCGACCACGGGGCCGAGTTTTTGGCCGACGAGCCCGCCGCCACCGACGCCAGCCGCAGCTTTGTGCGCTACCAGCCCCTGGGCCCGGTGCTGGCGGTGATGCCCTGGAATTTTCCGTTTTGGCAGGTGTTTCGCTTTGCCGCCCCGGCGCTGATGGCGGGCAATGTGGGGCTGCTCAAGCACGCCTCCAACGTGCCCCAGTGCGCCCTGGCGATTGAGGAAATTTTTCAGAAGGCGGGGCTGCCGGAGGGGGCGTTTCAAACCCTGCTGATTGGCGGCGACGGCGTGGCGGCGGTGGCGGCGGACGACCGGATTAAGGCGGCGACCCTGACCGGCAGCGAACCGGCGGGTATGAGCCTGGCGACGGTCTGCGGCCAGCACCTGAAAAAAACCGTGCTGGAGCTGGGCGGCAGCGACCCGTTTATCGTCATGCCCAGCGCCGATCTGGAGGGTGCGATCGCAACCGCCGCCACCTCCCGCCTGCTCAACACCGGCCAGACCTGCATTGCCGCCAAGCGGTTCATCGTCCACGCAGCGATTGCCGAGCGTTTTGAGCAGGGGCTCGTCGAGCAATTTGCCGCCCTCAACGTTGGCAACCCCCTCGACGAGGGCGTCACCATTGGCCCCCTGGCCACCCCCAGCATTGCCGCCGAGCTAGGGCAGCAGGTCAGCGCCTGCCTGGCCGCCGGGGGCACCGCCCTGATCGGCGGCGATGTCGCCGCCTTCAAAGCCCAGCTGCCCGCCGAATGGCAAGCGGGCAACTGGTTCCCCCCCACCATTCTGGCGGCCCTGCCCCCCGGCACCCCCGCCGACCAGGAAGAATTCTTTGGTCCCGTGGCCCTGGTGTTTCGGGTATCCAGTCTAGATGAGGCGATCGCCCGCGCCAATGATATTCCCTTTGGCCTCGGGGCCAGCGGCTGGAGCCAGGACCCCGCCGAGCAGGAGCGGCTGATGAACGAACTCGAAGCTGGGGCAGTCTTTATTAATGGACTGGTCAAGTCTGACCCCCGCCTGCCCTTCGGCGGTATCAAGCGCTCGGGCTATGGCCGCGAGCTGGGCCGCCAGGGCATTCACGAGTTCGTCAACATCAAGTCGGTGTGGGTCAAATAATCACCCCATCACTCCCCTACCTGCCCCATCTCCCCACCCCCTAGCCTTCAATCTTCAACCTTTTCCCTTACCCCCAACTGCCCTATGAACACCGCCGAACTCCTCGTCCAGTGCCTTGAGAACGAAGGCGTCGAATACATTTTTGGCCTGCCGGGGGAAGAAAACCTCCAGCTGCTCCAGGCCCTCAAGCGTTCGTCGATTCAGTTCATCACCACCCGCCACGAACAGGGGGCCGCCTTCATGGCCGATGTGTACGGGCGGCTGACGGGCAAGGCCGGGGTGTGCCTCTCAACCCTGGGGCCGGGGGCGACCAACCTGATGACCGGCGTGGCCGACGCCACCCTCGACCGCGCCCCGCTGGTGGCGATCACCGGCCAGGTGGGCACCGACCGCATGCACATTGAGTCGCACCAGTATCTCGACCTGGTGGCCATGTTTGCCCCGGTCACCAAGTGGAATGCCCAGATTGTGCGGCCCAGCAACACCCCCGAGATCGTGCGCAAAGCCTTCAAGATCGCCCAGTCTGAAAAACCCGGCGCAGTGCACATCGACCTGCCCGAAAACATCGCCGAAATGGAGGTGGTGGGTACCGCCCTGCGCAAAGACAGCCAGGAGAAAACCTACGCCTCCTTGCAGAGCATTCAGCAGGCGGCGGTAGCGATTTCGCAAGCCACCAACCCGATGATTTTGGTGGGCAACGGGGCGATTCGGGCCAGCGCCAGCGAAGCCCTCACCGAGTTTGCCACCCAGCTGAATATTCCGGTGGCCAACACCTTCATGGGCAAGGGCGTGATTCCCTACACCCATCCGCTGGCCCTGTGGTCGCTGGGCTTGCAGCAGCGCGACTACATCACCTGCGCCATGGAGCAGACCGATCTGATCATTGCGGTGGGCTACGACTTGATCGAGTATTCGCCCAAGAAGTGGAACCCCGACGGCAAGCTGCCCATTCTGCACATCAACCTCACCCACGCGGAAATCGACAGCAGCTACATTCCCAAGGTGGAGGTGATTGGCGACATCTCTGACTCCCTGGAGGAAATTCTCAAGCGGGTGAAGCGCCAGGGCCGCCCTGAGCCCATCAGCCTCAAGGTGCGCGACGACATTCGCGCCGACTACGAGCAGTACGCCGACGACTACGGCTTCCCGATCAAGCCCCAGAAGCTGATCTACGACCTGCGCCAGGTGCTCGACGCCGAAGATATTGTGATCTCTGACGTGGGGGCCCACAAGATGTGGATGGCCCGCAACTACCACTGCCTGCGGCCCAACACCTGCTTGATCTCCAACGGCTTTGCGGCCATGGGCATTGCCCTGCCGGGGGCGCTGGCGGCCAAGCTGGTGCACCCCAACCGCAAGGTGGTGGCGGTGACCGGCGACGGCGGCTTCATGATGAACTGCCAAGAGCTGGAGACCGCCCTGCGGGTGGGCACGCCCTTTGTCACCATTATTTTTAACGACGGCGGCTACGGGCTGATCGAGTGGAAGCAGATGAACTACTACGGCGAGTCTACCTATATTCACTTCACCAACCCTGACTTTGTGAAGCTGGCGGAGGCCATGGGGCTGAAGGGCTACCGCATCGAGTCGGCGGAGGACTTTATTCCGACGCTGAAGCAGGCCCTGGAGGACGATGTACCGGCGGTGATCGACTGCCCGGTGGACTACCGCGAAAACCTGCTGTTTAGCCAGAAGGCGGGCGACCTGAGCTGCGTAATTTAATGTTTGTGGGTTAGGGTAAGCTCGGCAATGGGCTGGGCTTAGCTCTATGACTATTAAAACTTGGGTGATATTGCTGGTCGGCGCTGTCTTGGCGATTTTAGCCTGGCAGTACAATGGACTTGACCAAGAGATACTATCGGCTTCAGAGTTTGTCTTGGTTCTGAGCTGTGCTTTGCTCGTCTACGTAGAACTGAGTTATGAACTGGCTGGCCAATTCGATCGGTGGCGCTGGTGGACCGTACTGGTCATCATCAGCCTGCTGGTGGTGACACCGCTGGTCGTGGCTACAAAATTTCCCTTAGGTCTGATCTTTGCCCTGATTCTGGGCTTTGCACTGTTGGCTTACATAGAGCTGAAGTATAAACCGGTTAGCCAGTCTCCGCGATGGCGCTGGTGGGCGGCGTCAGGCATCATTAGCCTTGTGGTGGTGCCTCTGGTACTTAGGCTTCAGTGGCTAACGCTTATAGGCGCTAGCTTAGTTGGAGAGACCTTTATGGGGCCAGAACCCCTTTCAACGGTTCTGGCTCTGCTAGCCTGGCTGACAGGTGTGAGTGTGTCAATTGCAATCGCGGCGCTAAGCACGACCTGGGGATTGAGACAGTTGGCTGCCCCCTTGAACCTGAGCTTGCCCCAGCATCTGGGCCGATCAATGGTGGTTGCGGCCAGCATCAGTGTTTGCATTAATACGGCTCTGACTTTTGTAGCAGCAAACTGGAAATATCTTTATTGAGCTTTAGAGCGGGTGGATCTTTGGGATAGATTTCTCAAAGAACCGCCCGGTCAAGCCCGCGCGGTCGCTGAAAAGGTAAGGGTCTACCGCAAGCGACGCCGAGGTGTTAATGGTGCAAAATTTAGCCAAGTCTCCGCTGGTGGTCAGCATTGGGGGGGTGGGTGCGATCGCACTTACCCTGATCGGTCTCGCCTATC
>DATIVG010000292.1:0-37574 GCA_035466075.1 Nodosilinea sp.
CCGAGGCCGACCGCCGGGCTGCTGAAGCCGACCGCCGCGCCGCCGAGGCTGACCGCCGTTTGCAGCGCCTCGAAAGCGTTGCCGCCAACACCAGCCGGGAGGTGGCTGGCCTCACCACCCGCTGGGGCCAGTTTGTGGAAAATCTAGTGGCTCCGGCGGTGGTGCGCCTGTTCCAGGAGCGGGGCATAGAGGTACAGGAAATTGCCCGACGCATGCAGTCGCAGCGACCGGGAGCTGAAATGGAAATCGACATTTTTGCCGTCGATGGCGACGTGGCAGTAGCCATTGAGGTGAAGTCGTGGCTGTCGCGCTCAGACGTGGACGATTTTTTGGCGCGGTTGGGGCGGTTTCGGCAGGCCTTTCCCCACTACACCGGCTATCGTCTCTATGGGGCAGTAGCGGGCATCGAAATCGACACCGGGGTAGACCGCTACGCCTACCAGCAGGGGCTGTTTGTAATCAAACAAACTGGCGATACGGTGGCCCTGGCCAATGACTCAGCCTTTCGGCCCTCGGCTTGGTAAGACAAGTGAAAAGCTTTGAATTTTGAGTTAAGTCCCCAATTCAAAACTCAAAATTCAAACTTAAGAACTCAAACCTCCATCACCTCCTATCTCCCACCATCTTTCGGCGTAGCTGTTTGTTACAATTTGGGTCGCCCCCCCGGCAAATTACTGGCAAACCCTTCAGCCGCCGCCTTCTCGCCCCTACCCAGCGGAACCTCCTGCATCTATGAATATGGCCCAGCAACCGCCCCTGTCGGCGTCCTCCCTGCCTTCCTCCCCTCGCCTGCACCGGGCCACCCTAGAGAATATGCTGCAATCTCCCGAGTCCGCCGCCGCTCCCTGGACCATCGAGAACAGCGAAGAACTCTACCGCATCCACAGCTGGGGAGAGCCCTACTTCTCTATCAATGCCGACGGGCATCTCACAGTTTCCCCCAGGGGCGATCGCGGCGGTTCCCTAGACCTGCTGGAGCTGGTGGAGGCGATCAAGCAGCGCAACCTCAACCTGCCCCTGCTGATTCGCTTCTCTGACATTCTCGAAGACCGCATTGAGCGCATCAACGCCTGCTTTGCCAAGGCGATTGCCCGCTACAAGTACAGCGGCGTGTATCGGGGGGTGTTTCCCGTTAAGTGCAACCAGCAGCGGCAGCTGCTCGAAGATGTGGTGCGCTACGGTCGGCCCTACCAGTTTGGTCTGGAGGCCGGCTCAAAGCCGGAGCTGCTGATTGCCCTGGCCACCCTCGACACCCCCGGAGCGCTGCTGATCTGCAACGGCTACAAAGACCGCGACTACATCGAAACCGCCATGCTGGGCCAGCGCCTGGGCCAGCAGCCGATCATCGTGATCGAGCAAATGAACGAGATTGAAATCGCCATCGAGGCCAGCCAGCGGCTCAACATTCGCCCTGTGCTGGGGGTGCGGGCTAAGCTCAGCACCAAGGGCAGCGGCCGCTGGGGCATTTCGGCGGGCGACCGGGCCAAGTTTGGCCTCACCGTGCCCGAAATTCTGGCCGTGGTTGACCGCCTGCGGCAGAGCGACATGCTCGACTGCCTCCAGCTACTGCATTTCCACATCGGCTCGCAGATTTCAGCGATCAGCGTGGTCAAAGAGGCCCTGCGAGAGGCCAGCCGAATCTACGTGGAGCTGGCGGAGCTGGGGGCGGGCATGCGTTATCTAGATGTGGGCGGCGGCCTGGCGGTAGACTACGACGGCTCAAAGACCACCTTCTACGCCTCTAAAAACTACAGCACCCAAAACTACGCCAACGACGTGGTGGCTGAGGTGCAGGAGGCCTGCCGCATTAAGGATATTCCAGTGCCTACCCTGGTCAGCGAGAGCGGGCGGGCGCTGGTGTCCCACCAGTCGGTGCTGGTGTTTGACGTGCTGGGCTGTAGCGACGCCCCCTCCCACGGGGAGGTAGAGGTGCCCGGCGATGACGACCACGTCATTTTGCGCGAGCTGTACGAGATCTACCAAAACCTCACCCCCAACACGGTGCAGGAGCTCTACAACGACGCGGTGCAGTTCAAGGAAGAGGCGATTAGCCTGTTCAACTTTGGCTACCTCAGCCTGTCGGCGCGGGCGCGGGCAGAACGACTGTTTTGGGCCTGCTGCCGCAAGGCGCTGTCGGTGGTCAGTGACGCCGACTACGTGCCCGAAGATATCGAGGAACTCAACCAGAGCATGGCCTCGATTTACTACATCAACCTGTCGGTGTTTCAGTCGATGCCGGATACCTGGGCGATTGAGCAGCTGTTTCCGATCCTGCCGATCCACCGGCTCCATGAGGAGCCCAGCTGCCGCGGCACCCTGGCCGACCTCACCTGCGACAGCGACGGCAAAATCACGACGTTCATTGATCTGCGCGATGTCAAGCATGTGCTGGAGCTGCACCCGCTGAAGCCCGACCAGCCCTACTATCTAGGCATGTTCTTGGGCGGGGCCTACCAGGAGATCATGGGCAATTTGCACAACCTGTTTGGCGACACCAATGCGGTGCACATTCACATGACTCCCAAGGGCTACCAGGTGGAGCAGGTGGTAAAGGGAGACACTATGACCGAGGTGCTGGGCTACGTGCAGTACGACGCCGAAGACATGATTGAGAATATTCGCCGCCGCTCGGAGCGCTCTTTGCAAGACAACCGCATCACCCTGGAGGAGTCGCAGCTGCTGATTCAGCACTACGAGCGCAGCCTCAGTCAGTACACCTATCTGGCCTAGCCTTTCGCCAGGAAAGTGTGACCTCTGGGCACCTGGGAACGGCGCGCCAGCAGGCGCCCAAATCACCCCGATGCCAACTGCTGCCGTCACCGGTCAGTGGTGAATTAGGGGCAGCTTTTAGGGCTGGTCGCAGTGGTCGTTGTTGATTGTGCCGTTGGCCATGCGGGTATTGCAGAACCGGGCGGTGCTGAAGTCGGTGCGGGCTACGTTGGCCCCGGCCAGGTCGGCGTCGGTGAAGTTGGCCCCCCCCACATCCGCGTCGCGAATTAGCGCCTGGCGCAGGTCAGCCCCGGTAAAGTCAGCCCCGCTCAGGTTGGCCTCAATCATATTGGCCTGAAAGAATTTGCCCCTGGTGAGGGTGGCGTTGCTCAGGTTGACCGCCGCCAGCCCGGCCTGGTTAAACACGATGTCGTCTAGGCGGCTGCCGCTGAGGTCGCTGCCGTACCAGTTGCTGCGGCGGGCCTCAGCCCCGGTCAGGTTGAGGTCGGTGGCCTGGGTTTCTACCAGCGTAGCCCCGGTGAGAATGGCCCCGGCCAGGTCGGCCCCGGTCAGGTCGGCCCCGGTCAGGTCGGCCTCGCTCAGCACGGTTTGGGAGAGGTTGGCCCCGGCCAGGTTGGTCGCCGTCAGGTTGGCCCTGGGCAGGCGGGCCTGGCGCAGGTTGGCCCCGGCCAGATTAGACCCATTCAGGTCGGCATTGTCGAGGTTGGCGCGGGTGAGCACGCTGCCGCTGAGGTCGCAGCCCACACAGACGCGGCTAATCAGCAGCTGCCGCAGGGGGGTGCTGGCCAGCCCCGGCGCGGCTAGCCCCACCAGGAGCCCCAGCCCTGCCATTGCTCCCCAGGGTCGGCGGGGGCGGCGTTGTTCGGTACGGTATGCCATCGGTGTCCTTGTGTTTTGGCCCAAAAATCTAAGATCAAGTCTATAGATTGCTTCTACAATGTGGCAGCATCTTGTCTGGCTGTGGCTGAGTCAGGCTATGCCCCAGCATCCCCTAGTTCTAAGCCAACGAGATTCTCTTGATCGCTCTCGGTAGTTTGACTTCATGGCATCTACACCGGCATCCTCGCCTCTGAGTTCTCGTCTGCGGCCGCGCCCCAGGTCAGATCGCCAGGTCAACCTCTGGGAGTGGGCCTGGCTGACGCTGTGGGTGCTGCTGCTGACTGGGTCGGGGGTGTTTTGCGCCTGGGCGCTGATGTGGCTGACCCGCATTCCACCGCTGCCCGACTGCGAACAGATTACCCCTTTTCACTCGGCTAGTGACCTGCTCTACTGCGCCAAGGCCCAGGCCCGCACCGGCGAGCCCAACACCCTGGTGCAGTCGGTGCTGCTGACGGCCAACTGGCCCAAAACCCACGCCAACTACGATGAATCCCAGGAAATTTTAAAGGACGCCTCGGAACAGATTCTGGTGCTGGCCAACCGCTGGGCCCAGGCGGGCAAGCTCGAAGACGCGGTGCAGCTGGCCAACGAAATTCCGCTCAACACGCCCCTGCGCAAGTCTGCCCAGGCGGTGATTTTTGAGTGGCGCCAAGACTGGGAGCAGGGCCAGGCGATTGAAGCTCGGCTCAAGCCTGCCCTGGCCGCCAGCGACTGGGAGCAGGCCAAGCTGCACCTGCAAGCCTTTAAAGGCCTGAAGAGCGACTACTGGCTGGTCACCCGGCACCTGTACTGGCAGCGGCAATTTCAAGTCGAGCGCCAGGCCTGGGATCAGCTGTTGCAGGCTCGGGCCCTGGCGGCCACCAACACGATTGACAATTTGCGCCAGGCGGTGGTGCTGGCCCGCGCCATTGACCTGCGCAGCCAGGTGTGGCCCGCCGCCGAAAACGACGTGAACGCCTGGAGCGAGACCGTGCTGGATGTGGCCCTGCAAAAGTGGCGGGTGGGCGACCGGGCCGGGGCCCTGGCGCTGGCCAGCGTGGTGCCTCCCCAGCCCGACTTGGCCCCCGATGCCGAGGAGTTGTTGCACCTGGCCCAGGCCCAGCGGCTGGCCCAGAGCGCCGAGCCCAGCGGTGAGGGGCTGGCCCCCCGCTACGGCCACCTGGTGGCGCTGATGGAGGCGATTGGGGCGGTGCAGCAGCTCCCTGGGGACAGTCCCTACGCGGCGGCTGACCTATCCTCAGTGGAGGAGTGGTCGGCCGAGCTCAGCGATTTGAGGCGGCTCAAGTTTAGCGATATGGTGGCCAGGCTAGGGCAGCGTACTACTTACCACTGGGCGATGCACCAGGCCCAGCTGGTGGAGCCCGACCGCCCCCGGCGGATTCAGGGGCAAACCCTGGTGGCCCAGTGGCAGGCCAATCTCCAGCGCATTGAAGACCGCCCGATTTTGGCGGCGGCCCGCGGGCTGGCTCGGCCCGGCACTATTCCTGCCCTGGAGGGTGCCATTGCCAAGGCGGCGACGGTGGCCCAGGGTCGGTCGTTGCGGATTGAGGCCCAAACCCTGATTGCCGAGTGGCAGCAGGAAATTCAGGTGATTGAGGATCGGCCCATGCTAGAGGCGGCGGTGGCCCTGGCCGACCAGGGCAAGCTGGCTGAGGCGATCGCAGAAGCCAACCAAATTGAGCCCAACCGCGCCCTCCACGCCCGGGCCCAGGGCCTGGTGCAGGAGTGGACGGCCACCATTCAAATTGCTGAGGATCAGCCGATTTTGGATGAGGCGAAGGATCTGGCCTACGGCGGCAGCCTGACGGCGGCGATTAACCTGGCGGGCCAGATTGCCCCCGGTCGGGCTCTCTACGATGAGGCCAAAGCTGCGATCGCACTATGGACCGCCGAGCGCGCCTACATCTGGTCAATCTGGGAGGCCGAAGGCAGACCCACCCCGGCGGGGTCTAGCGATGCGGCCGCAGAGTCAGAATGACCACAGGCCTCCTGCGACTCATGCTGGTAGACGAAGACCCGGTCTTTCGACTGGGGCTGCGGATCTGGCTGGAGCGCTCAGGTGGGTGTGAGGTGGTGGCCGAGGCTGGCCAGGTGGCCGACGCCCTGGCGATTTTGGCCAGCCGCGTTGCCCCCGCCCCGCCGCCCTCGGCCCCCCCGGAGCCGGACTGGGCCCCGGCCCCCGCCCCCGCCTGGGCCGAGGACTGGGCCAGCGAGGGCACCCAGGATCGAGACAGCCGCGAGGGAGCCCGCCCCGACCTCGATCTGGTGATTCTCGATCTGGGTCTGGGGGTGGGCCGCCCTGACCAGCTGCCGGGGCTCAGCCTCTGCGCCGATATCAAAGCCCGCTACCCCGCCCTGCCGGTGCTGGTGCTCAGCGCCCAGGTCGAGCCCGTGCTCGAAGCCGCCGCCCGCCAGATGGGCGCCGACGGGTTTGGAGCCAGGGGCATGGCCGTCGAAGATTTAGGGCAGCTGGTCAACCAGCTGGCCCGACCCGGCTGCCAGCGCCCCCCGTTCCCTAGCACCGGCCCCAACCCCATTCGACCCACGCCGTCGGCCAGGGGCCAGCGCCCTCCGACGGTGGGCTTGCGTTCCCCCGCCCGGCCCCCGCGGCCCGGGGCGCTGGCCGCCCTGCGCACCGGCATGCGGCGGTCGGCGGTGCAACAAATTGAGGCGGTGATGGCGCAGATCGAAGCCGAGCGGCGGCGCGGGCGGGGCTCGCTCCTCGAAGAGGCGGTACTGGCTGGGCGCTACCGCGAACTGCTGGCCGCCCGCTGGCTGGTGCGGCGACTGCTGGCCACCCCCACCCTTGATGACCCGCGGCCATCTGCGGAAGCCAGCCCTACCGCCAACCGCGATCTGGAGGTCGATGGGCTCCCCTGGTCAACGGCGGCCAGCGCCCCAGCCATGCCCCGGTCGCCCCGGTTGAGAACGGGGCTGCCGGCGGCTGACGCCCTGGCGGTTACCGCCAGCCCTGGCCGCCTGGCCCCAGACTTGGCCCTGCCCAGCGACCTGGCTACCCTGGTGTTTGAGCGGGTGTTTCGCCAGCTCCAGGGGCTGCTCGACAACACCAGCGACATTCCCCTGGAAACCGATATTTTGCGCGACGACAAAAAGCGCGAGCTGCTCTACCTGGTGCTGCGCAAGTTTGAAGACGCCCTCGACCAGCTGCGCCAGGCCGGGGTGCCGCCGGGGCAGCTGGCCGAAAACAGCCCGCTGGTGCTGCGCGATCTGTGGGAGGCGGCCCTGGGCGATTTTTTTGGCCGCTACTACACCCTTCAGACCGACACCCTTGAGCAGCCGGTGGTGCCCACCCTGCTGACCGAAGCGCCGGTGGTGCAGGCCGCTATTTTAGACCGCATTCCCCTGGTGCCTATGCTGCTGGGCCATCTGCTGTTTAACGAAGCGCTGGTGGTGGACGGCGGTGTTTACCAGGCCGCTACCCCCGAGGCCCTGGCCCGCAGCCAGGAACTGCTCGAAAATCTATTGATTCAGGTGGCCAATGGGGTGGTGCAGCCGGTGCTCAACCACTTTGCCGATGTGGAGTCGATCAAAAAGCACCTCTACCACCGCCGCCTGATGACTAGCCGCGACATTGAGCGCTTTCGCAACGATCTCTCCTGGCGCTACCGCTGGGACGGACTCGTCAACGAACCCCAGGCTATTTTTGAGAGTCGGTATCGGCTGTTTGGTTTCACCGAGCGGGGCATTCAAAATCGCACTATCTACTCGCCCCGCCGGGAGGAGCTCGATCGGCTGTCGGGCCTACAGCGGGCCGTCACCCTGGCGGTGGAAGCCCGCGATGCCGTGGCACCGCGCTTTCGTTCCGCCGTGGCGCTGGTGGGCAGCGGCCTTGTTTATGTGCTCACCGACGTGATTGGCCGCGGCATTGGGTTGATTGGTCGCGGCATTTTGCGGGGCGTGGGCAATGCCTGGCGCGACCCCCGTGAGGGGCGCGGCAGCCCATCGCGAAATGACAGCAATCGCCAGGACGGCAATATGAGAGGGTAGAAACTGTGCTAAAGCTATCCAAGTGATTACACTGACAGCGAGCTGTCAATGGTCTAGGGGCCAGCCTTAACCCTTTTCTACTGCTTTATCAAGGAGTCAATCAACGCCTATGAAGTCGAGCTTGGCGCTATCTGCTGAGCCTGTTCTGGCGGCAGCCAGGCGGCTCTTTTGGTTGAGCACCTGGTTGCTGTGGGTGCCTATGGCGGTCTATATTACCGGGCTCAATCGGGGTCATTCGCTGGGGGTGTTGCAAGCTGCCCTGCTGGTGGTGTCGGTGGTGGGGTTGGCGGTGATCAACGCCGAGACGGCGGTGGTTGTTTTTAGCGCCCAGGGGCGTGACTCTGCGCAGCGGCGGGGGCTGATGCAGCGGCTGGCCCTGGCTCTGGTGCCCTGGCATCGCCCTCACCCCAGGGCGGTGCCGCCGCCGCCCCTGGCGCTACCCCTGATGGCGACCTCGGCGTCGCCATCGGCGGTGACGGCGGCGGTGTCCCCGCTTGCGCCCTTGGGGTCGCCCCCGCTTGCGCCCTTGGGGTCGTCCCCGATATCGCCCTTTATGTCCATCGTAGTGGTGGCCTACCTGCCCAACGAGCAAGACATTATCGAAGACACCCTGATCCACTGGCTGACCGAGGTGACGCCACCGACCCAGGGCTGGGAGATTATTTTGGCCTACAACACCCCCACCCGGCTGCCGGTGGAAGATCGGCTGCGCGATCTGGCCTGGCAGTTTCCGGCGCTGGTGCTGCTGCCGGTGGCCCACAGCCACTCAAAGGCCGAGAATCTCAATGCCGCCCTGCCCGTGATCCGGGGGGAGATGGTGGGGGTGTTTGATGCTGATCACCATCCGGCGGTGGACTGTCTCAGCCGGGCCTGGGCCTGGCTGGAGCAGGGCCAGTACGATGTGGTGCAGGGGCGCAATATCATTCGCAATGCCGAAGACAACTGGCTCACCCAGCTGATTGCGGTGGAGTTTGAGTGCATCTACGGTGTCAGCCACTACGGGCGCTCGCTGCTGGCCGATACGGCACTGTTTGCGGGCTCGAATGGCTACTGGCGCACCGCTGCCCTGCGCCACGTGGGGTTTCACCACACTCGGCTGACTGAGGACATTGACGCAACGGTGCGGGGGCTGCTGGGGGGCTACCGACTGGTGCATGACCCCGCCATTGTCACCACCGAGCTGGCCCCTGACAACCTGCGGGGGCTGTGGCTCCAGCGTCAGCGGTGGAGCCAGGGGTGGCTGGAGGTGGCGGGGCTGTACCTGGGGCGGGTGCTGCGATCGCAGCACCTAGACGCCGCCCAAAAACCCTACTGGGTGATGATGCTGCTGTTTAGCCAGGGCTTTTACCCCCTGGTGTGGCAGGTGATCCCCATGCTGCTCAGCATTCACCTCAGCGGCAGCAGTCGCGACCTCAATTTTGAAAACCTCAACCTGGTGCTGATGGCGCTGCTCACCCTCAGCGCCATGCTCCAGGTGGCCGTGGCTATGCAGCTCCGCCCCGCCCACTCCGCCTACAGCCTGCGCCACGGCCTGCTGTACTGCCTGCTGTCGCCCGTTTTCTTTTGGCTCAAGGTGCTGATCGGCATGGTGGCCCTGGTCAACCACCTCTGCGGTAGCCGGGTCTGGCACGTGACCGCCCGCACCAAAAGCAAGCGCAATCGATGGATGCCCGCCCTGCGGGGGGCCAAATAAAATCGGGGGGCCGCCCACCGGCAGCCCCCCGATTGATGCCATACCAGCGCCTCGCGCGGGGCTAGACCAGCTTGGGGTTTACCGCCAGTTGCCCATCGGTCGCTGTAGCGTCACCCACCTGCTGCAAAATATCCAGCATCACCGCCACAAAATGTTCGCTGGTGTGGTGCTCCAAAAAGTAGCGGTAGGCGCTCTCGGCCTTCGCCTGGGCTTCCTCGGGGTGGGCGAGCAGATAGCTCAGGGTGGCTTTCAAGCCCTCGGCGTCGCCGGGCTCTACCCCCCACACCAGCTTTCTGGCCAGCATGTCTTTTGCTAGGCCCTCGGTTTTGGTGATCACAATGGGTCTGCGGCAGGCCATCGCCTCCATCAAAACCGTCAGCCCCGCAGAGTAGTTGTTGTCCAGCAGGCTAATCACGGTGATATCGGCACTGCGGTACAGATCGCGAAACTCAACCCAGTCAAAATGCCGCATTTCCATGTTGTCTGGCAGGGTTTCAGGAATGCTGCACTTGGTTTTGGAGGTGGCATTGGGCGACACCGCGCACACCTTTACATCGACATCGAGGTCTTTGACCGCCGCCGCCAGGGTGGTGTAGTCGCGCTGCTCCAGGCCGCCGCTGG
This sequence comes from Nodosilinea sp., assembly GCA_035466075.1. Taxonomy (GTDB): domain Bacteria; phylum Cyanobacteriota; class Cyanobacteriia; order Phormidesmidales; family Phormidesmidaceae; genus Nodosilinea. The sequence goes on from DATIVG010000292.1 coordinate 9,932, forward strand.
CGATCAGGGGCCGCTGCTTGGCCATGGTGCCGGCGCCGGGGTAGAAAAACTGCACATCGGTCTGCTCTGGCAGCAAAAACACGCTGTCGTTCCCCCGGCGCAGCGCCTTGCTCAGATACTGCTGCTTGATGGCGGTATTCACCAAAAAGGCGTGAACCAGGCGATGGAGCTGCAACACCTGCAAAAACAGCCGTGGGCGCCACCGCTCCGGGCACATCACATTCATCACCAGGCGCGGTCGATCTCGCTTCAGCAGCGAGAGCACGGCCAGGGGCAGACCCGCATCTTCGCCACCGCAGAAGATGACATCGTTGGCGCCGGTCTGCTGCAAAATTCGCTCGGCCAACACCCACTGGCGGGGCCGACCAATTACCAGCTTAGCCAGCAGCTGGTGAATGGGCTTGACCAGGGAGTCATCGGCGGTGTCGGGCTGATGAATTTGGGCATTGAGGGTCTCCTTGAGCTGCCATACCGTATGCCGCGGGCCGTTGCCCAGGCTCGCCCGATTGCTAAACAGCTCAAGGTCAAATTTTGTACTATTTACAATATGAAATCGCACCGAAGATGTTGGATTATCCTGTGTTTTCATAACTCTCGCAACTCCTATGAAAGTGGACAGGCCCGATGTCCAAAGGTGATAAATGAAATAGCGAACAGCCCTACAACTGAGCGACCAGAAATCCGGTTGCAGGCATATGAACAGGTCGATTGGCCTGGTTTATTGGCATCGGAGGACTACCTTGCTCCCTCGAGCGGCACACCTGCTTCAGGGGCTTTTGCAGTTGATGTCACAGTACCTTAGGCAAGGTGACGATCAAAGCCGCCCTATGGCTGTGGCTTTCGCTCTCCTTTGCTGGTTATTTGCTAGTTCTGGTCTGAGATTCTGTAGGTAGACTATCGTATCTACTCCTTTAGACAGTGTCTTTACTGACACGAATAACACAGTCTTAATCAAGTTAGGCAACTTTGGGACTTCCTATGAAATTCCCATGTTTTGCTTAGGTTTGGGCTGCAGTCCGCTATTGATTAGCCTCAATCCTTTAGGGGTATCGCGCATTTGCGCTGAGAATGCCGATCAGCCATGCACAGCACATCCGTGATCTCCCGTATCTGTGCGTAAAATATCTAAAATTACAGTCGTAGAGAGCTAGAGCCTAGCAGAATCCAGGAGCTTTGGCTCCAAAAAAGCCCCCCGGCCGGAGGGCGATCGTACAGGCGCAGGCAAACCGGTTAGAGCGTGATCCAGCCAAACCAGGAGAGGATAACTGCGATCGCAACCAGCCCCAAGAAAATCGCCAGCCCCGCCGTCACCGCTCCAGCGGCCTTGCGCACCCCGTCGGGCGTCGTCATCCAGTCACCCTGGGCCAGACGGCGGTCAGCCGAAAAGTCGTAGCCCAAAGCCTCCAGGGTCGTGAGGTGGTCATGGGTGTAGCGCGGTGCCCGCTCAAAGGGCAACTCCCCCTGGGATCGCTGGGGCAGCACCCGCCGCCGCTGGTAGGGCACCGTGCGATCGCCAAAGCTAGTCATATACTCGTCACTGCCCACCAGGGCATCCACCAGGCCCTCCACCCCCTGGGTGGCCAGCACCATCGACCAGGCCAGCGTTTCCTTATCGTCATACACCTTGCGACCCAGCAGGCGCTGCACGCACAGTTCGGCAAAGCGATAGTTGTTATTCACCTCATAGTTCCAGGTGCGAAAAGCATCAGAAACCGCCAGGCCCCGCACAAAATCCCTCACCGAAATCATCCCCCCCCGCAGCTGCGACTCCAGCAGCGTTTGGCGGTTGCTCTTCAACATCTGCTGCTCGTGAAAAATCTGCCGGTAGGCCGCCGTGATTAACGCATCAACCTCTTCTATGGCGTGATTTTGCTCCAGCGTAAAAATCCCAGACTGCTCGTCACCGGGCACTTCATAGCCCTCTACACGCTGATTTTGGCTGCTGGGCCCATAGGCTAATAGTGGCAAAGTCACAGCTCTTTTTCCTCCACTTGTAAAATAAAAAAGGATTAATTCCCATCGCCAAGACTACAGTCAGCCGACAGTCTTGGCCATTATCTCTATTTCTTGAACCGCCCATTGTTGTCATGGGTGGCAGGCAAGAACGGCTAAGGCTAAGCCTAAAAGAAACAAGGATCAATCATTCTTACTTCGACAGGGAGAGTAACAAACGATCACGTTTCTTAAACATTTCAGCAGCGCAATTTTTTCCCTTAAAAAGGAATTAAACCCCGCCGCGCCTAGGAGGCTCCGGGGGCCGAGCCCTCCTCAAACTCTGGGCCATGGAGCCCAGGTGCGTCCCGGTTGCGGGACTTTGAAGTTCGGCTCCCCTTCTCTCCAAAGGAAAAGGAGTTGGGGGATGGGGGGCCGACTCTGCAAAAGTTGGGATGCATCCGCTGAGACATTTCCCCCGCCCCACGAAAAAAGCCCCCTCCCAATGTTCTTCTCCCTATGGTTAGAGAAAAGACGTCAGGACAAGAGCTTCACTGTGACTATTTACCTTGCCTGTTTACCTTGCCCGGGCACCTAGGGATAGCGGGTTTCTAGGCAAGGGCGTTGCCCCATGACAACACGACTGCAGATATTGACTCTACAGATCTCTACCAGCCAAATCTCTACCAGCCAAAGGCCGACAGCGGGGCAAACTGCGGCTCAACCGCCTCCTCAGCGGGCTCGCTCTGGCGAGACTCAGCGCAAAACGACGCCGTGCTAAAGCCGCCAAACCGCTTCACCACGCTAGTGCGCAGCCGCAGGTCGGGGTTGGCAAACCAAAACCGCTCCACCGAGCTCATCGTTTCATACTCAGTGATCAGCAGCAGGCCCCCATCGCCATCAATCTCATAGCGGCCAATCACCGGCACAATTTCGGCGTAGCCCCGCTCACGCAGCAGCTGCCCCTGGCGCGGATCCTCAGCATCGGGTACCAGGGCAAACACCGTGCTGCCCTCGTGGTTCTCGTCATCTTTATCCCAGGCCATGGCCCCGTGCCAGGTCACAAACGCGCCGCCCACCGCCAGGGCCGGGTCTACGTCGTGCAGTTGGCAGATCTCTACCACGCTGGGGTGCCCCGCCTCTAGGGCCTCAACGGCAATGGTAGAGCCCCCCAGTTCCGCCCGCCGAAAGGGCAGGTGGTGGGTGGTGCGTTGGGAATTCCACTGGCCCGCGCTCATGCGGAAAAAGTCCATTACGTCCATGGGGCAGGTCTCTAATTACAGGTCTCTATTAGTTAACTAGCATGCTCAGAAAGGGTTGGCCCGGTGCCGGCAGGCCGCCATGCCAGATCGGTCTTTCTCGATCATACCGCTGTCCAGGGGCAGAGGAAAACAGCAGCCTCCAGCCAGGGCAGCAGATGGGTCGCCCGGCGGCGGGTCGTCTGGGTGATGCTCTAGGGAATTGCTCCGAAGGAGTTGCTTGGGGTGGTGACGGCGGCATGGCGGGTCGAGCCATCGCCTCAAATCTGGGCTTAACCCCCTGCCATTGTTGCGAAATGTTACACTGCCTGAGAATTCTGGAGCCCGGCAAGAAGTCGCTAGAGTGCCCAGAATGACAGAATTCTTTCGCTTTGCGCCCAGTGTTACTGTCGCTTTTCCTTAATAACTTGTAAAAGATAAAGACACACCAGCGGTGTATAAACATGTCTGGAGGGTTAATTGAATTAGCGAAAGCCAATTCAGGCAACGGTTTCGAGGAATGTTGCAGCTCCCTTACAGAGGTGCCTCTCCTCCCTCTCATCCACCTTCCTATCAGGGCTGTCGGGCAGATTGTGTAGAAGCTTGAACAACCTTGAAGAAATGTAAACTAGATGAGAAAACCGAGCACGCTGATCTTTAAGATCCTTCCTATAGATTGGTTAGACAGCTCCGGCTGAACTAATGATTAACTCGGTCCTCTGAGTATTTTCAAGGACTGCTTTCAAGCAAACTCAGCGACAAAAATATTAGGAGATTTGAGTCGATGTTTGACGCATTCACTAAGGTCGTTTCCCAAGCTGACGCACGAGGCGACTTCCTCTCCACCGATCAGATCGATGCTCTGCAGCGCATGGTTGCTGACAGCAACAAGCGCATGGACTCTGTGAACCGCATCACCAGCAACTCTTCCAAGATTGTGTCTGATGCCGCTCGCGCTCTGTTCGCCGAGCAGCCCCAGCTGATCGCTCCCGGTGGTAATGCCTACACCAACCGTCGCATGGCTGCTTGCCTCCGCGACATGGAAATCATCCTGCGCTATGTGACCTACGCGATCTTCTCTGGCGATGCCAGCGTTCTCAACGATCGCTGCCTGAACGGCCTGCGTGAGACCTACGTTGCTCTGGGTACCCCCGGTGCTTCTGTGGCTGCTGGCGTTGAAAAAATGAAAGCCGCTGCTATCGGTATCGTGAACGACACCAGCAACATCACCCCCGGTGATTGCAGCTCTCTCGTTTCCGAGATCGGCAGCTACTTCGACCTGGCTGCGGCTGCTGTTGCCTAGGCTTAGCCACGCAACCTGCCGGTTTGCGCCGTCTGATTCTCTAGGGGCGTCTTGCTTTGATGCCTACAGGGTCATGCTGCGTCAGCCACTCATTCGTTCATTCGCTGTGAAGACCATAGAAGGAGAACCTTAGACTATGAAAACCCCTTTAACTGAAGCCGTAGCTGCTGCTGATTCTCAGGGCCGTTTCCTGAGCAGCACTGAAATGCAAACCGCCTTTGGCCGCTTCCGTCAGGCTCAGTCTGGCCTGGAGGCTGCTAAGTCTCTGACCACCAAGGCTGATTCCCTGGTGAGCGGTGCCGCTCAAGCCGTGTACAACAAGTTCCCCTACACCACCCAAATGCAGGGGGCTAACTACGCTGCTGACGAGCGCGGCAAAGCCAAGTGCGCCCGTGACATCGGCTACTACCTCCGCATGGTCACCTACTGCCTAATCGCTGGCGGTACTGGCCCCATGGATGAGTACCTGGTGGCTGGCCTTGACGAAATCAACAGCACCTTTGAGCTGTCTCCCAGCTGGTACGTGGAAGCTCTGAAGTACATCAAAGCCAACCACGGTCTGTCTGGCGACGGCGCTGTTGAAGCCAACTCCTACCTCGACTACGCCATCAACGCTCTAAGCTAGGTTGGCCTTTTGCCCGGAGGGGCAGACAGTTGTTAGCACATTGTTAGCGATTGTTTGCTGCTCCGGGCATTGTTGTATCTATACGCCCAAGGAGGCAACCATGGCAGTTACTACTGCAGCGGGACGCCTTGGCGTTTCGCCCTACAACGAGTCGATGCGGGTAGAGCTGCGGCCCAACTGGACTGAAGCCGACGTGGAAGCGGTCATTCGTGCCGCCTACCGTCAGGTCTTTGGCAACCAGTACATTATGGCCAGTGAGCGCAACACCAGCGCCGAGTCTTTGCTCCGGCAGGGAGATATTTCAGTTCGAGATTTTGTGCGGGCCTTGGCCCTGTCTGACCTGTATCGGGATAAGTTTTTCCTGAGCGGGCCGCAGAATCGCTTTATTGAGCTGAACTACAAGCACCTGCTGGGCCGGGCGCCCTACAGCCAGGACGAAATCGCGTTTCATACCGATCTCTATACTACCTACGGCTACGAGGCAGAGATCAATTCTTATTTTGATTCTGCTGAGTATCGCGATAGCTTTGGGGAAAATGTGGTGCCCTACTATCGTGGCCACCTCACCCAGCGGGGCCAGAAGACGGTTGGGTTTACTCGCTTCTTCCAGCTCTATCGGGGCTATGGCACCAGCGATCGCGCCCAGCACTGCGGCATGCGATCGCGCCTAGGGACCGAAATCGCTAAAAACTCTGCTTCACCCGTGGGCAGCGGCGCTACTGGGGCCGCCATTGTGGGGGTTTCGGGGGGCGATCGCGAAAAGCTCTACCGGGTACGGGTCACCCAGGCTGCTGTGCCGGGTAGCCCCCAGGTGCGTCGCACCTGCACCGAGTTTTTGGTGCCCTACGAGCAGCTGTCTCGCAAGCTTCAGCAAGTTAACCGCTCCGGCGGTCGGGTGACTAAAGTCGACCTGGCCTAGGGCAGCGGCTTTAATACCTTTTGGGCGGAGCGCTCAGTCTTGCATGGCAGGGCTGTTAGGGTCATCTGCTTGGGGTGAGGCAGCCTGGGCTGACCTGACCCTGGGTGGGTTGACCTGGGTGCTGCGCCATTTTTTTATCTGCTGTGTCGAGTGAGCTCACGCTCACTGCATTGACGCTCACTGTGTTGATAAGGAGGATAATCCTGTGCCTATTACAACGGCAGCATCCCGGTTGGGAACCGCTGCGTACGATGAAACCTCGCCCGTGGAGCTACGCGCCAACTGGACCGCTGATGACGCTGAGTTGGTCATTCGCGCCGTGTATCGCCAGCTGCTGGGCAACGACTACCTGATGAACTCAGAGCGCCTGGTGGGTGCTGAGTCGCTGCTCAAAAATGGCTACATCAGCGTGCGCGACTTCGTGCGGGCGGTGGCCAAGTCTGAGCTGTACAAAGAGAAGTTCTTCTACGGCAACTTCCAAACCCGCGTGATTGAGCTGCACACCAAGCACCTGCTGGGCCGCGCCGTCTACGACGAGGCCGAGGTGGTTGAGCACCTCGACCGCTACGAAACCCAGGGCTACGACGCCGACGTTGACTCGTTCATCGACAGCGAAGAGTACCAGGCCAACTTTGGCGACAATGTGGTGCCCTACTACCGCAGCTTTGTCTACCAGGCAGGCCAGCGTTCGGTGGGCTTTACCCGCATGTTCCAAATGTATCGGGGCTACGCCACCAGCGACACCAGCCAGGCGGGCGGCAAAAAGTCGCGCCTGGCCGGGGAGCTGGGCCGCAACACCTCTTCGTCGGTGATTGCCCCCACCAGCGCTGCCGCTGGCTGGTCGTCCCAGGCCAACAAGCTGGCCACCCCCAGCCTCGCTCTGGGCGGCTCGACCCCCTACGGCACTGGCGCTGGCAAGGTCTACCGCATTGAGGTGATGGGGGCCAACCTGCCCCGTTACCCCAAGGTGCGGCGCATTAACACGTCGTACCTGGTGCCCTACGAGAAGCTGTCGGCCAAGCTACAGCAGATCAACGCCATGGGCGGCAAGGTGACCAGCGTTACCGTCGCCAGTCTCTAGGCCCCATAGCGGCTGGACGGGTGCTTGAGCATTCGTCCAGCCCGTTTACCCCCAAGCACCGCCGTATTCGAGATCTCGCAACGACCAGGAGAGTTTCCCATGCTCGCTCAAAACGCCTTTGGCAGTCAGACCACTTCCCCCTCGGGCAACCGTATTTTTCTCTACGAAGTTGAGGGGCTGCGTCAAAACGACGTCACCGATCAAAACAACTATCCCATCCGCCAGAGCGGCAGCACGTTTATCAAGGTGCCCTACAGCCGCATGAACGAAGAAATGCAGCGCATTACTCGCCTGGGCGGCAAAATCGTCAGCATTCAGCCCCTGGCCGCTGACTAGCTGGACTGAGCAAACGCTGGAGACGCAGAGCTATGGCACAGGATCCGCAGCAGCTGGTCAATGCCCAGGGAGAATCTCTCACGGTAGAGCAGGCCATTGCTAACCTGCGCCAGACCGCCGATACGGGGCTCCGCTACTATGCGGCCTGGTGGCTGGGTCGCTTTCGCGTGGCTGAGCCCGAGGCGATTGAGGCGCTGGTGGCGGCCTTAGACGACGAGAGCGATCGCGCCCCCGATGGGGGCTATCCCCTGCGGCGCAATGCGGCTCGGGCGCTGGGGAAATTGTGCGATCGCACCGTCGTTCCCCCCTTGATCCAATGCCTCAGCTGCGACGACTACTATGTGCGTGAGTCCGCCGCCCAGGCCTTAGAGGCCCTGGGCGACCCGCAGGCGATTCCCGCCCTGCGGGTCATGCTGGCGGGCGGTGTCGCCGCCGCCGTTGAGGTGCCGGGCAAGCCCCACCTGGTGCAGCCCTACAACGCCGTGCTTGAGGCCCTGGGCAGCCTGGGTGCCACCGACGCCGTGGCCGACATTCTTCCCTTTGTAGAGCACCCGGTAGCCCAGGTGCAGAACGCCGCCATCCGCGCCCTCTACCAGCTCACCGGCGATGCCACCTACGGCGATCGCCTAGTCGATCGCCTGCAAGCCCCCAACCTTCAGCTGCGGCGCTCCGCCATGATGGATCTCGGCGCCATTGGCTACCTGCCCGCCGCCCAGCCCATCGCCGCCACCCTGGCCGAAAACAGCCTCAAGCTGATCGCCCTCCAGGGCATTGCGGAGACCCACCTGCGCCAGTCGGGCTTTCCCCAGAGCGATCTCACCGCCGCCGCTCGTCAGGTGCTGGCCCTCATGGATGAGCTACTGTAGATCACAGCGCCGCCGACAACCGGGGCGGTACCGGGGCAGCACCGGGGCAAGAGTAGGCCGCCGCCCCCAATCAATCTTTTGGTAATGGAGAATCGCTAGGCGTGGGTGCGACAGCAGCAGAGCTTATTCAAGCCATTGAATCGGCCGATTCTAAGGGCGCTATGGTGGTGGCCGTCAACCGTCTGGCCGCCGCCCAAGATCCCGCCGCCATTCCCACCCTAATTACCGTGCTGGGCTACAACAACCCCGGTGCCGCCGTTGCGGCGGTCGATGGGCTGGTGGCCCTGGGCCAAACCGCCATCCCGGCCCTGCTAGAGCAGATCGACGGCTACAACTACGGGGCTCGCGCCTGGGCCATTCGCGCCGTGGCGCTGATCGGCGACCCCCGCGCCCTCCCCGTGCTCCTCGATACCGCCAAGGGAGACTTTGCCCTCAGCGTGCGCCGGGCCGCCACCCGCGGCCTGGGCACCATCGCTTGGGCCCAGCTTCCCCCCGTCCAAGCCGGGCCCGCCCAGGCCGACGTGCTCGCCGTGCTCACCCAGGCCACCACCGATCCGGAATGGGTCGTCCGCTACGCAGCGGTGGCCAGCTTGCAGGGCCTCGCCAATGCGGTAGTGGAGCCAGACACCCAAATGCCGACCATCTTAGATGCCCTGCACCAAGCCCTCTACCACGACGAAACCCCCGTGGTGCAGGCCCGCGCCCGCCTGGCCCTAGAGGCCCTGGCCTAGTGGAAGTAAAGCCTTGACCCGCACTGTTGAGAAAGGCAACACATGCATTCAATTTCGAGGTATGGTCTCTAATGGTTAAAGCGGTTAAAGCGCGGCTCCCTGGCACGGCTACAGGGCCATTGCCCAGCGCCCCAGACCAGCTGCACCGTAGAGCTTTTGGGTTGAGGAGAGGCGTGTGGTGTTGACAGACCAGTCAAATACCCCAGAAACTTTAAGCGTGATGGGCCTACCAGTCCATTGGCGAGCCGACTACGCCGGCTGGCTGGTCGACCGGTATCGCCAGGGCCAGGGGGCCCACGTCGTCACCCTCAACGCCGAGATGGCCATGCAGGCCGACCAAAACCCGGACCTGCGCCAGGTGATTGTCAACGCCGAACTGGTGATTCCCGACGGCGCTGGGGTGGTGCTGTACTTTCGCACCAAGGGCCAGCGCATCGAGCGAGCCCCCGGCATTGAGCTAGCTGCGACCGTGCTCCACCGTCTGTCGCCCCAGGATACGGTCTTCATGTACGGCGGCGTGCCGGGCGTGGCCGATCGGGCGGGCCGCTACTGGCAGCGGCAGCTGGCTGGGCTCACCCTCGTCGGTACCCAGCATGGCTACCTGGGCCCCGAAGACCAGCCCGAATTTTTGCGCCGCTTGGAGCAGCTCCAGCCCAGCGTCATTTTGGTGGGCATGGGGGTTCCTCGCCAGGAGCTGTGGATTCGCGATCACCGCTACCTCTGCCCCCACAGCATTTGGATTGGCGTCGGCGGCAGCTTTGATATCTGGGCGGGGGTTAAGTCGCGCGCCCCCGAGTGGATGTGCAAGCACCATCTGGAATGGCTCTACCGCCTCTACAAAGAGCCCTGGCGCTGGCGGCGCATGCTGGCTCTCCCCCACTTTGCCTGGCGATCGCTCACCTACTCTGCCCGCTAGGGGCTGGTCATGAGCGGCTATGGCCCCTGGCCTGGGTCGGGCGCGGCAAGGCCTATGGGGTTGGGCTTTTAGCCAGACGCCACGGCCCGCCCTAGGGCAAAACCAGCTCAGCCAGGCCCAGGTACCATAGGCCCGCCGGGGTGACCTCAAACCGACAGGGCAACACCTGCACCCCCCTGGCCACGGCCTCCCGCAGCAGCAGGCCGTAGGTGGGGTCAGCCGCATCCCCCGGGGCAAAGCGGGTGCAGTCGCCCCGGTTAATGAAATACAGCATCACCGCCTGGGCCTGGGGAATCAGCGCCGTCAGTTCCCGGAGGTGTTTTTGGCCGCGGGTGGTCACCGTATCGGGAAACAGCGCCAGGCTGCCCTGCGCCCAGGTGGTATTTTTGACTTCGATATAGGTCGGCGAGCCAGTCTCCCCGGCAATCACAAAATCAATCCGGCTTTTGCCGTCGCCGCCGTAGCGCACCTCCGGGCGAATGGTGGTGTAGTCGCCCAGCTCGGGCAGCTGCCGGGCCTCCAGGAGCGATCGCACCACCCGGTTGGGCAAAGCCGTGTTGGCTCCCGCCCAGGTGGGCACCGTGTCGCGCACCTCCGCCAGCTCCCAGGTGTAGGCCAGCTTGCGCTTGGGGTCGGTGCTGTGGGAAACCAGCACTCGCCCGCCGATGTGGCAGACTCCGGTCATTGGCCCGGTGTTGGGGCAGTGGGCCGTGATCACTTCGCCGGTCTCTAGCTCAATGTCGGCAAAGAAACGCTTGTAGCGCTTCAGCAGCGTGCCCTCGATCAGGGGCGGAAACGGGTAGAACCAGTTGGTCATGGTAAGGGGAAGAAGGCTATTCACCGGCAGAGCGGCGAGCCAGGGCAAGGCCTACCCTACCAGGAATTTGAGTCGTGGGCCAGGGCCGCCACCGGTACCTGGGCAAAGTAGCGGCGGCGAAACTGCTCCTCTTGCAGCGCCTCTAGAAAGCGCTGCATTGCGGCGGGGTCTGAGACGGGGTCTGAGGTGGCCCGGTCGGGGTCGATGCGCAGGGTGAGGGTTTCGGCATCTGGCGCCACCACCTCAAACCCGGCGGTCTCCAGCGCCCGCAGCCCCAACGACAGGCTGGTGGCAGAGAGGTGCAGCCGGTCGATCAGCTGGGCCTGGGTCACGGCGATGCCCGTGCGGGTCAGGTATTTGGCGATGCCCACCAGCGCTGACCACAGCTCCACCGGCGTGAGGGCATCGACCTCGGCGGCAAAGGCCAGCGCCAGGGGCAGCCCGGCGGTGGCGGCCTGCTGCTGCCAGGCCTGCCAGTCGCTCCACTGGGCCGGGGCTCGGTCTACCCTGAGCGCGGCTTCGGCGGCGGTCGGCACCCCCTGCCGCCAGTCGAGAATGGGCAGCGCTGGCCCGGCAGTCATCCCGGCGGCTACCCCGGCGGCCCCTGCCAGCACCGGGCGCACCGCGACCAGCTTGATGTGGTAGCCGTTGTAGCTGTTGAAGTCTAGCTCTACCACCACATCGCAGCGGCCCTGGGGCAGCTCGTCGCGGTAGTGGCCCCACCATTCGCCGGGGAAGCCCGCCTGGGCGGCGTCATCCCACAGCTCAAACTGGGTCTTGATAAACCCGACGGTCTGGTTGTTGCGATCGCGCAATTTTTTGTGAAACACATTCTGAAACCAGGCATTGCGAACCAGCAGTTTGGGCACCGGGTTGCCCATGCCGCAGGGCTCCAGCCCCTTGAGTTCTCGAAACAGCGGCTGGCCCAGGTCGGCTACCGTTACCGTGAGATCAATCGACAAAACGGGCTGAGGTGCCCCATCGCCCCCCAGCTGCTCGCGCACCATGCGGTTGAGCGCCGCCGCCAGCAGCTCAATGTGCGCCACCGGCAGGGTCAGCCCCGCCGCCAGGGGATGGCCGCCAAACCCGCTCAGCAAACTCGCCTGGGCCTGAAACAGCCGGTAGAGGTCGAGCCCCGGCACCGACCGGGCCGAGCCCCGCGCCAGCTGCGGGCGGCCAGCTTCACCCTCAGCTCCATCCCCCGCTTCACGGGGCGGGTCGATGCGCAGCAGCAGGGTGGGCCGCCCCAGGGCCTGGGCCACCTGACCCGCCACCAGCCCCAAAATCCCCACCGGCCACTGCTCGTCGGCCAGCACCAGGCAGCGGGTGGTGGCCAGATCGACCTGGGCCACCCGCGCCATCACCTGGGCGTAGACATCGCGCTGGAGGGCTTTGCGGCGGGTGTTGGCCAGCTCGGCCTCGTGGGCCAGGGTCTTGGTGCGCTGGCGGTCGCCACTGGTCAACAGCTCCACACAGAAGCTGGCATCGCCATGGATGCGGCTGACCGCGTTGATGCGCGGCCCCAGCCCAAAGGAAATATCGGTGGGGCGGTCGCCGGTGCGCTTGCAGAGGGCCAGCAGCTCCGCCAGCCCCGGTCGGGGGTAGGGCGGGGCTGACTGGGTCTGCTGTTGCAGGCGCTGAAGCCCCACCTGGGCCAGGTAGCGGCAGTCGCCCCGCAGCTCAACTAGGTCGGCAATCAGGCCGATGGCCACCAGGTCGAGGACATGCTCTAGGGGCTGCGGCGGCGGGGCCGCAGGCTTGTCCAATGCCCTATCCAATCGCTGATCGAGCGCTGCGTAGAGCCCCTCCAGCAGCTTGTAGGCCACCGCCACCCCCGACAGGGTGGCCAGGGCATGGTCGGGCGGCAGACGGCGGGGGTTAATCAGCGCTACCGCGCCAAGGTCGCCCTCGGGCAGGGTGTGGTGGTCGGTGACAATCACCTCCAGGCCGAGGCCGCTGGCGTAGGCGATCTCGGCGGCGTTGGTGCTGCCGGTGTCACAGGTGACAACCAAAGTCGCCCCCCACTGGGCCAGCTGGTCAAGCCCGCGCTGGGAGAGACCGTGGGACTCGCTCAGCCGGTTGGGAATGAAATAGGTGAGGCGCTCGCCCTTGGGAATCCACTGCCCCAGGCCATCCCACAGCACCGCCGTGGCGGTCACCCCATCGGCATCAAAGTCGCCCCAGATGGCGACTTTTTCGCCCCTGGCGATGGCCTGGGTGAGGCGAGTAACTGCGATCGCAACCTCCTCCCCAAAGTCAGCGGCCGGTGCCGGTCGATACAGTGCCGGATTCAGCCAGCCCGCCAGATCTTCGAGATCACACAGCTGGCGCTGCCACAGCACCTGGGCCAGCCACCGGGCCGCCAGCCCCGGCGGCAGCGCCGCCGCCGTTGCCGCCATCCATTCCTCGGGGCAGCGATCCGTCGGCGGCAGATCCCAACGGGGGGCAGGCATATCCATAAACTCAGCCACAGGCAAACTCAGGCTCAAAGCATCCGGCTCAAAGAATCTGGCCTAAAGAATCAGGCCCCAAGAAACTTAGTCCCCCACAACTTAGTCAAGAAAAGGTGAGGTAAGCGTGGTGCACCGCCGGGGGACTGGGGCAGTTTAAATAAGCTTCCGTAAACTAAAGAAAGCTTAAAATCGTAGACTAATTCCCCACGATAGGGTGATGGGGTCAGCGTAGTTTCATCCATTTAGCTGAATATATTTATATTAGTTGCCAAACCCACGGCACGATATTCAACCGTTCGCTATTTAAACTTCGCTATTGATAACAACGATCTCCCCCGACCTCACCCCGCTTGACCTGCGTTACGGAAGCTCCAGGCCACCTCTGCCCTGGCCGTTTGGCCCGCTGGTGCCCCTGGAGTTGTTTACTCCTCCTAACCACCATGACTAAACACAGCCACCCCGAGCTAGACGGACAAAATCCCCAAACGCTTTACACCTTCCAGCTCAAACGACCCGGCCAAACCCTGCGGGAGCGGCTGACCTGGGGAGCCATCGGCCTTTCCGTTGGCCTGGGCCTCACCGCCGGTTACATTCTCCTGGGCACGGCCGATCGATCCTGGTCCTGGCCCGCCGCTGCGCCGGTCGTCTCAGCCGAAGATCCCTTTCGCCAGGGGGTCGAGCAGGCCATGGCCGCCGCCGAACTCACCCAAACCGCCGAATTTAGCGAAGACTGGGCCGAGGTCACCCTCCTGTGGCAGCAGGCCGTCACCCACATGCAGGCCGTCCCTAAAAATAGCCCCAACGGCACCCTGGCCCAAAGCAAAGTGGCCGAGTACGAACGCAACATGCAGTACTCCCAGAGCAACGTCAGCACCCGCGCCCATCGCACCCCGGCCAACAAAACCTACTGGACGGTCGGCTCCGACAGCGATCTGGTCATGGCCATTCAGGGCCCCCCCTCCGAAACCATGCAGTTTCAGACCGCCTGCCAGCAAACCCTGCGCTACGGCAACAGCATCGTAGAAATGCACAATGGCTACGTCAAGCAGTACAACAACTCCGAAGGCAACCTGCGGGTGCTGGCCGAGGGCGACACCGTGGTGTCAACCCAGGCCACCCAGGGCACCTGGACCCTAGGCTCCACCGAGGCCGACGTGGTGCAGTTACAGGGCACCCCCACCCGTCAAGAAACCTACACCTCCGACCAATTCACCACCCTTTACTTTGGCAAAAGCTCGGTGCTGTTTGAAAACGGCCAGGTGATCGGCTATCTAAACGCCGACAACAACCTCAAGATGGCGCTCCAGCTGCCGCCCCTGGCCCCTGGGCAAACCGTGCCGGCGCTGTGGTCCCTGGGGGCCAGCCGCACCGAGGTGCTGCGGGTGCAGGGGAAAACTCCGGTGGCAATCAGCCGCAACGACACCAGCTGCGAAGAGATCTTTCACTTCGACGAGGGCGAGGTCACCTTCCGCCAGGGCCTGGTGAGCGGCTACCGCAACCTAGACGGTGCCCTGAAGGTGCGCTGACCGAGAGGTGCCCTGGGCTGGGTGGAGCCCAGGGTCGGGTGGGCTCAGGCAGCGCCAGCATCCGTAAAGGCACTTAAAATAACGGCGTTTGCCCAGGCCGAGCAGGGAGATCGGGTGCCTCTTTTTGACTTAATGCCCGTATGCTTAAACCAATCCTGTAATCTCGCCTTACCCCCGCGCTGTGGATGATGCCCCCGCCGCCATTGATCTGGTCATCGTCGACGACGACGCTGAGACCCTGCGCCTGCTACATCGGCTGCTGAGCCAGCAGGGGTACCGCATTCAGGTCGCCGAAAGTGGCCAGCAGGCGATCGATCTGATTCTAGAGCGCCGCCCCGGTCTGGTGCTGCTCGATATTCTGCTGCCCGACATGGACGGCTACACCCTCTGTCAGCACCTGCGGGACAACCCCCTGACCGCCGAGATTCCGGTGATTGTGCTCAGCTCTCTGGTGGATTCGCTCGATAAGGTCAAGGCGTTTCAGGCGGGGGCTACGGACTACATTACCAAGCCCTTTGCCACCCAGGAGGTGTTGGTGCGGGTGCAAAACCAGCTGCACCTGGCCCAGCAGCGCCAGCAGCTGAGCCAGCAAAATGCCCTGCTGATCCAGGAGGTGCGAGAGCGCACCCAGATGGAGCAGGCCCTGGTGGCCGCCGAGATGAACTACCGCAGCATTTTTGAAAACGCCACGGTGGGTATTTTTAAGGCTTCGGCGGGGGGCCAGTTGCTGAGCGTCAACCCCTCCATGGCCCGGCTGTACGGCTACGACTCGGCCGAGGACATGGTGGCCATCGTAGAAGACATCAGCCGCCAAATCTACCTCCAGCCCAAGCGGCGCGATGAGCTAGTGGTCTACCTCAATCGCTTCGACAAGATCACCGACGCCGAGTCGGAGGTGTTTCGCAAGGATGGCACCGCCTTTTGGGTGAGCGAAGACATCTGGAAGGTGTGGGATAAGGAAGGTCGGTTTTTGCACTACGAGGGCATTGTTCACGACATTAGCGAACGCCGCCAGATGGAGACCGAGCTGCGCCAGCAGCGGCAGCAGGCCGATCGCCTGCTGGTGAATATTTTGCCCTACCGGATTGCCCAGCGGCTGAAGGGCGGTGCCCGCACCATTGCCGAAAGCCTGGATCAGGTGAGCGTGCTGTTTGCCGATCTGGTGGACTTTACCGCCGCCTCCAGCGAGATGACCCCCCGTCAGTTGGTCAAACTGCTCAACGAAGTGTTTTCGATGTTTGACCAGCTGGCTGAGTTTCACCACCTAGAGAAAATCAAGACCATTGGCGATGCCTACATGGTGGCCGGGGGGTTGCCCACCCCCAACGACGACCATGCCGAAGGAATTGCCCAGTTTGCCCTCGACATTTGCGATGCCATTAAGCAGTTTCCGCGACCTGACGGCAAGACCTTTCAAATTCGGGTGGGTATTAACACAGGGTCGGTGGTGGCCGGGGTGATTGGCCGCCGCAAGTTTGCCTACGACCTGTGGGGCGACACGGTGAATGTGGCCAGCCGCATGGAGGCAACGGGCGAAGCCCAGCGGGTGCAGGTCACCCCGGAGCTTTACGAAAAGTTAAAGGATCGATTTCAGTTTGAGCCGCGCGGCTACGTGGCGGTGAAGGGCCGGGGCCAAATGATGACCTACTGGCTGACGGGGCGACTGTAGCCGGGCGGATGGGTAACCTGTGTTAGGTTAGCTAGGGTCTACAGGTGTTGGGGTGGTTGCGACGCCAGGTCGTGGGGTCTGTTGTCGAGCCCTGGCCCGTTGACCAGAGCAACCAGGGTGACCGCCGGCCTCGCCTGGCTGCTGTTGCCGGTTCCGGGAGCCAACCAGCCAGTCTACAGCCTGGTTGAGACCTGGTGGGGCTTGGGTAGATGGTTACAGCAATGGCAGTGCGTCAGCAAGCAACTATTTTTATTACTGAGGCGGCCCCGCACCAGGCTGACAGACTGGCTGGGGCGCTGGGGGCGGCGGGCTATCAAACCCAGGTGGGGTCTGAGGCAGGCAGTTTGACCGAGCTGCTGAAGGTTTTGCCTGACTTGGTGGTGGTGCAGGTGGCGGGACCGCAGAGCGGGGGCTATGGGCTCTGTCGGCAGATGAAGGCCGATCTGGCTCTGGCGACGGTGCCGGTGGTGTTTGCCGGGCTGTTTGATACGCCTGAGAGCCGAGCTGAGGTGTTTGCGGCGGGCGGGGTTGACTATGTGACCCTGCCCCCAGCGGTGACCTGGCCCTCAGAGGCGACCCCAGAGGCGACCCCAGAGATGACCCGAGAGGCGGCCTTTGATGGGGCGGATGTGGTGGCTCGGGTAACCCGCCAGCTGGAGCTTCGTAGTCTAGGGGAGTCGGGTGAGATCGCACCCGACTCCCCTAGGCTGCCGCTGCTCAAGGCTAGCCTCCAGCGGCTGCACAACTCCCTGGATCTCGACACCATTCTCCACACGGCGGTGCGCGATGTGCGGCAGCAAACCCAGGCTGACCGGGTGGTCATCTATCAATTTCGCAACGACGGGCGCGGCATCGTCACCCACGAAGCCACCGCCGACCCAGCGCTGTCCATTCTCCATCAGCAGGTGGAAGACGCCTGCTTTGATCGCGATCACGCCCTCACCTACTGGACGGGTCGGGTCGGGCAGATCAACGATGTGATGGCCCTGGGGCCAGTCAGCCAGTGCTACCGCAACATGCTGCTGGGCTTTGGTATCAGGGCCAATCTGGTGATTCCTGTGATTCACAACCTGATGGGGCAAACCCCCTACCTGTGGGGGCTGCTGATTTTGCACCAGTGCCATCAGCCCCGCCGCTGGCAGACGGATGAAATTGGCCTGCTGCAAGAGATCGCGGCCCACCTGGCGATCGCCATTCAGCAGAGCCGCCTGTTTGAGCAGGTGCGCCGCCAGGCCCGCCAGGAGATGCTGCTCAACCACATTTTGGATGAAATTCGCGCCAGCCTCGATGTGCAGCACATTCTGGCCTGCACCGTCGAGCACCTGCGGTCTGCCCTCAACCTGCGCCACTGCGGCATTACCCTGATTCGCCATGCCCTGGCCAGTTTACCCACCCCGTTTATGGCCACGGTGCAAGATCCGGCCCTGACGGCACCCCTGCCGCCCCTGCCGATTACCGACCTGCTGCGGCAGCAGCTTCAGCTCGACGGCAATGTTTTGGTGGCGCCGTACCTGGGCAATACCATGGAAACCCGGCCCCCCATTGTCCACCCCGTGGTGCAGGACCACGAGGCCTACGTGGCCACCGCCATTCGCACCGACAGCCAGGTGCAGGGGGTGCTGTGGGCCTGTCCTCACCCCGCTTCGCCAGAGACAACCGGCGAAGGCCGGTGGGAGCCCAGCGATCTGCGGCTGGTGGAGGAGGTCGCCCTTCAGCTCAGCCAGGCTCTGCACCAGGCGGGGCTCTACCAGCAGCTCCAGGTGGCCAACGACGAGCTGCAGCGGCTAGCCCACCTGGACGGGCTCACCCAAATTGCCAACCGCCGCGAGTTTGACCGCTACCTGGCCCAGGAGTGGCAGCGGCTACAGCGGGAACAGGGCAGCCTCACCCTGGTGCTGGCCGATGTCGATTATTTCAAAGGCTACAACGACAGCTATGGCCACCTGGCCGGGGATGACTGTCTGCGCACCATTGGTCGGCTGCTGGGGCAGGTGACCAAACGCCCCGCCGATCTGGCCGCCCGCTACGGCGGCGAAGAGTTTGCCCTGATTTTGCCCAACACCACCGCCGCCGGTGCGATCGCACTCACCTCTGAGGCGCAAACCTACCTTGCCCGCCTGTCGCTGCCCAACCAGGCGTCGTCACTGTACGGCCAGGTCACCCTCAGCTTTGGCATCGCCACCGTGGTGCCCAGCCTCAGTCTCTCCACCGACCAGCTGATCAAGCAGGCCGACCAGGCCCTCTACGCCGCTAAGGAAAGCGGTCGCAACCGCTACTGTCTGTGGTCTGAGGCGATAGAATCAGCCCAGGGGCACTCGCCCCCCACCCCTTAATTTGCCCCATGGCTACGCTTTCTCTAGATCTCCAGCGGCGGCTGAGCCAGCCGCTGCGCATTGGTGCGGTAACCCTGCACAGCCGGGTGTTGCAAGCGCCGCTGTCCGGAGTGACCGACCGGGCCTTTCGCCAGCTGGTGCGCCGCTACGCCCCCGACTCCATGCTCTATACCGAGATGGTGCAGGCCGTCGGCATCTGTCGGGCCGAGCAGCTCGACAAAATTATGGATATTGGCCCTGGGGAGCAGCCGATCAGCATTCAGCTGTTTGACTGCCGCCCCGACTTCATGGCCGCCGCCGCCCGCCGGGCCGTAGCCGAGGGGGCCAAAACAATTGATATCAACATGGGCTGCCCGGTCAACAAAATCACCAAAAAAGGGGGCGGCTCCTCGCTGCTGCGCCAGCCTGAGGTGGCCGCCGCCATCGTGCGCACCGTGGCCGAGGCGGTGGCGGTGCCCGTCACGGTCAAAACCCGCATCGGTTGGGATGACGACCACATCAATGCGGTCGAGTTTGCCCGCCACCTGGAGGCCGCCGGGGCGCAGCTGCTCACCCTGCACGGGCGCACCCGCAGCCAGGGCTACCACGGCCCCGCCCGCTGGGAATGGATTGCCCGGGTCAAGGCCGCCCTGTCGATACCGGTGATTGCCAACGGCGACATTGTTTCGGTGGCCTCGGCCCTGCGCTGTCTGGAGACCACCGGGGCCGATGGGGTGATGTGCTCGCGGGGCACCCTGGGCAATCCCTTTTTGGTGGGCGAAATCGACACCTTTTTGAAGACGGGCCGGGTGCCCACCCCACCCACCCACCTGGAGCGGCTGCGCTGCGCCCGCGACCACCTGGGCCTGCTCTGGCAGTACAAGGGGCAGAAGGGCATTCACCAGGCCCGCAAGCACATGGCCTGGTATGTAAAGGGCTTTGAGGGGGCCGCGCCGCTGCGCCAGCAGCTCTGCCAGATCGACAGCGTTGAGGCGGGCTACGGGCTGCTGGATGGGGCCATCGCTGAGCTCCAGCAGGGTGAGGCGCGATCGCACCTCCCACCCCGGCTAAACCGCGAAGATTTCTACCCAGCGGATAACCGCCCCTTGACTAATGGGGTTTAAGGTAGGATCTATTAATAAATTTGATTTGCAGTTTTCACCCCCTAATCTCCATGACCTCGTACGCCACCGCCACTGCCCGCGCCGATATGGGTGAGCTTCGCCGTCTGAGAAGCCTGCTGCCCCCAGAACTTCAGAGCTGGGTGACGGTGGAATCGGCCATTGATGTCACCCCGCCGCTGATCACCTGCGAAGAGCTGGGCAAAGACCAGGTCGAAATTCAAGTCGATCTGATCAAGTGGGAGCAGCTGGCCCTTGACCAGCGCAACCTGCTGTTTTGGCACGAGGTGGGCCGCATTCAAAACGACACCATTCCCCGCGACGGTTGGGAAATGGCGGCCCTGGCCATTGGCCTGGGCGGTGCCGTGGGCGAGCTGTGGGTGCAGGATGGTCTGCTGCTGATGCTGGCCATGGGGCTGTGCGGCTTCTCGGGCTGGCGGCTCTACAAGCGCAACAACAACCAAAAAACCCTGCAAGAGAGCATCAACGCCGACGAGCGAGCCATCGCCATCGCCACCCGCTTTGGCTACACCCTGCCCAACGCCTACAAGAGCCTGGGCAGCGCCCTCAAAACCCTGATCGAGCAGACCCCCAAAAAGCGCCAGCGCGATCGCTACATCAAGCGGCTCGAAGCCCTCAAAAAGAGCGCCGCCAAGGCCAAAGAGAGCGCCCGCGCCGAACGCGGCGACATGCGCTCAGCCTACTAGAGCAGCGTCAACAGTAGAAATTGGGGTTCTGGCAGGTTGGGTGAAACGCAGTGTAACCCAACCCCAGCGATAGTTTGGTTGGGTTCTGCTATCGCGCCAACTAACCTACAAATTTAGGCTTGACAGAGCATTAGAGCCGGTTTTCCCGGAGTTCTGGGGAATTCCAGGGACTGTCACGACAGAGCTTCAAAAATAGCCGTCACTGCCGCCGGGGTTACCTCCGGCGGCAGTGTGTTGTCAGCACCTATCACCACAAATCCTGAGCCCTGGGGAATCGCCCCTACCAGCCCCGCTGCCGCTAGGCTGGTGCCCAGGGTGTCGTCGCCCTCGGGCAGCAGCACCACGGGCCTGGGCGCCTGACGATATACCCCCAGGCGCTGCACCACCAGCTCAAACGACCCCGGCTGAAAGGCCGGGTTGAGATCGCCGTCGTACTCAAACTTACTCAGCATGAACTGCATCGAGTACAGCTGCGCTGGGTTGAGCGGGCTGGCCGTCGGCACCGTGCGGGCGCGGCGGGTGGCCACCATATCGAGAAACGGTGTTCTGGTGATAGTCGACAAATCGGCCTGGGTGTCAAAGGAGCGACAGTAGGCCAGGCTGTCCCAGCCGGGGCTGTCGCGCAAAATCCACTTGTAGCGCTGGCCGTCGCCCTGCGCGGTAAGCACGGTGCCCTGCCACTGGCTGAGATTGAGCGGCGGCTCGATATTGCGGGTGCGCACCGAGGCAAACCCGCCGCCGTTGGCCGTCGAGACCTGCCCGCCAAACCGCAGCCCCGCCTGCCACTGCACCTGGCTGGCGCTGACGCCACCCATCACGCCGTCGTCTAGGCTGCCCCACAGGGCTGCGATCGCAGCCGTCACCTGCTGAAAATCTATCAGAGTGGCCTCCTGATAGCAGGCCATCTGCCCCAGGTGCTCCAGCCAGGGGTGCAGCACAGCGGGGCTAGGGGCCCTGGGCCCCACCACCAGCGGTACATTGACCAGTTCCCCAGCGCTGATCTCCAGGGGTAAGCTGAGCCGGTAATTTAACGATGCCAGGGGGGCAACCAGCGCGTCGGCCCGGTCAGCATCCCCCAGCAGCCCCACCGCTGGCCACCCCAGTGAGGGGGCTAACGCTTCACAGCTCGGCATTTGAGTCATGGCATGTCCAGTATTTACCAGGCCTGGCAACGCGCCCAGCCCCTTGGTCAAGGGGCCGCCAACGCCAAAGTGAACCAGGGTTTTCAGCAGTCTCAGGGGGTTCCAAACCATAGTTCACCGCCGGGCCATTGCTTACTCCAGGGCTGTTTAGCCGGGCCCTGTCAAAATAGTAGGTGGATTTTTCTGTGAATTTACCCATTCAGCGGGCTCTTGCCCCTGGGTATGCTGACCCTAGTGAGAGGCTTGCGCCCCAGGGCTAAATAGCTGGCAAAGCCACTGCCCTAGGCGTTGACCTGGGCCAGGTTGACAGCTAAAGCCGCGAACAACCCCTAAAAGGATGCATCAATTTTTGGTGAATCCTGGGCTAAACTACCCTGATCACCCCCCTGGTCTCCAGTTTAGTAGAAGCAAGCGATTCCATGTTCGAGGAGCCGTCACGGCGCCATCTCCCAAAGCCCCTGCGGCTCTATGGGCCAAGAACCGCTACGGCCCCCCCAAGGTTGATAAAGCTCCCGTTAACTGCCCCCGCCCAGATTGTTTGGATTGCTTTTCTAGGCAGGCGTTGCCCATGCGAATTCTAATTTATTCCTACAACTACCACCCCGAACCCATCGGCATTGCGCCGCTGATGACCGAGTTGGCCGAGGGGCTAGTCGCCAGGGGGCATCAGGTGCGGGTCGTCACCGCCATGCCAAACTATCCAGAGCGCACCATTTACCCCGAGTATCGAGGCCGTCTATACGCCACCGAAGAGCGCCACGGCGTTACCATTCAGCGCTGCTTTGTGCTCACCCACCCCCGGCCCGGCCTGCTGTGGCGGCTGCTGCTAGAGTCGAGCTTTATCGCCCTCAGCCTGGGGCCGGCCCTGGCGGGTTGGCGTCCCGATATCATTCTCAACACCTGCCCGTCTTTGCCCGCCTGTCTGCCGGTGGCTCTGCTCAAGACGCTGTTTCAGTGCCCCAGCGTGCTCAACCTGCAAGATATTTTGCCCGAGGCGGCGGTGCAAACGGGGCTGCTCAGCAACCCCTGGGGCATTCGTCTATTTGAAGCCCTAGAAAAATTTGCCTACCGCAACGCCACCCGCATCAGCGTAATTGCCCAGGGCTTTCGCGACAACCTGCTGGCCAAGGGGGTCGCCGACGACAAGATGACCCTGATCTCCAACTGGGTCGATGTCGATTTTATTGCCCCCCGCCCCAGGGCCAGCAGTGAGTTTCGCCGCCGCCACGGCCTGCAAGACAAGTTTGTGGTGCTCTACACCGGCAACATCGCCGAAACCCAGGGGGTGAGAACTGCCCTGCGGGCCGCCCAGGCCCTGGCAGCCTACCCTGACATTCAGATGGTGATTGTGGGGGAAGGCAAGCAGCTCGCCGCCCTGGAAGCGTTTCGCCGGGAGCTGGGGCTCGACAATATTTCGCTGCTGCCCTTTGTGGCCCGGCCCGAACTGCCCGATATGCTCGCCGCCGCCGACATCAGCTTGATTTTGCAAAAGCGCAGCGTGGTGGGCTTTAACATGCCCTCTAAAACCCAGGTGCTGCTGGCCAGTGGGCGGCCCATTTTGGCTTCGGTGCCCGCCCACGGTACTGCGGCCCAGGCGGTCATGGCCAGCGGTGGTGGCATTGTGGTGGAGCCCGAAAACCCCACGGCGCTGGTGCGCGGCATTTTAGATCTCTACCACCAGCCTCAGAAGGCGGCGGCCCTGGCCCAGCGTGGCCGACAGTATGCCCTGGAGCATTACTCAGCCAAGCGCGCCATTGACCGCTACGAGGCCCTGTTTTACTCCCTCACCGCCCAGCAGACTCAGCCCTACGACGGAGAGGTAGTGCTGGCGCTTCAGTCGGTACAGAAGTAGCGACCGTCCCCTGGCCTGTGGTGAGGCCGGGGGTGGGGGCGGCGGGGGAATTGGGTTCCCCGGCTGCGGTCTATTCTTCGATGGCCAGCGAGACGCGGTTGCCGCCGACGGAGCGCATCTCGCCTAAAAACTGCATGACCTGCTCGTAGGGAAGATCCTGATCGGGCAGCAGAAACACAATATTTTCGGGGTTGCGGTCTAGATAGGCGGCCATTTGCCCCTTGAGGTCGGCGACGTCGACCGGCTGGCCGTTGAGCTGCACCTGCCCTGGGCCCAGCAGCTCTACGATAAACGGATCGGCGGGCAGCGGCGGCGGCCCGTCGGCAGGCTGCTCGGCAGGCAGCTGGACGTCGATCAGCTTTTCGCTGCCCAGGGTGAGGGTGACCATGACGAAAAACGCCAGGATGCCCATCATCACGGTGAGCATGGGCACCAGATCGACCTGGGGCGGGTTGGGGCTAACCTGGGTTTTGAAGCGCATGGGGGGCTAAACTCGCTCGATGGTGCCGATCAGGTCGCTCCGGTGGGTCTGGTCTGGGTTGAGGGCGGTGGGCTCGTACCAGTACTGTCGGTAGATTAGCTCTAGCTCGTTGCCAGCGTCGGAAAAGTAATCGACCTGCTGGCTCTGGAGGGTCACCAGCACCCGAAACACCAGCAGGGCCAGAATGGCGACCACCATGCCAGCGGCGGTGGTAATCAGCGCCTCACCGATACCGGCGGCGGCGGCGCTGGCCTGCTCGCCGGTACCGCCGCCGCCAATGTTGAGGTTGCCGAAGGTGGCAATCAGGCCGGTGACGGTGCCCAGCAGGCCGAGCAAGGGGGCAACGGCAACAATGGTTTCAAGAATTTTGTCGCCCTTGCGCATTTTGACAAACTCGCGGTCGCCAGCGGTTTCCATCGCCAGGCGAAAGGTGTCGGGGGAGGGCTGCTTGAGGCGCAGGGGCGCCAGCAAAAACCGACCGATGGGTAGGTCTTGGGCCTGGGCTGCGATCGCAGCTGCCTGGCTCAGATCGCGGCGCGAGGCGTCGAGCACATCGTTGACCACCTGGTCTTCGCGCCGCAGTAGCTGGGTCCAAAACAGGGCCCGCTCCAGGGCGGTGGCGACGGTCAGCACCGAGCAGCCCACAATGGGCACCATTACCGGCCCACCCTTCACCAAAAAATCAAGAACAGTTGTCATAGCCCAGGACTAAGGTTGAGTTGGTTTTACTGGTCGGTCTTTCTACCACGATAAGCCTATCGAACGGCGTTGTCGCACAGATTAAAAAACAGGAATTGACCACTTAAGAAAAGATTAACGCCGCTTTCGTCTTTTCCCAGTATTCCCTGATTAATCGTTATCGCCAGGGATGTAGGGACGGTTAATCACCCGGCCCGTGGGCCCAGTCACCGCAGCGGTCTTGGGGGTCGGGGCCCCGGCGGCCTGCGGGGCTGCCGGTTGAGCGGCGGCGGGCTGGGCCTGTCCGGGTGCCCCTGGGGCAGCGGCCGCTGCCGCCCCCGACAGAGTCGCCACCGGCGTCGGCTGCAGCTCTTGCCAGCTGAGATCGCCATCGGGGTCAATGCTCACCAGCACCGACTCCAGGGATCCTCCCCCCGTTTCGAGGCCGCCCACCACCTGACACTGAAATCGATCCCCCGGCTGATTGACCCGGTACGTGGCAGTGCCGCAATCGATCAGCGCCCGCCGCCCGTAGACCTCAGACAGCCCCTGCTGAATGGTTTCCTCCACCTTGGGCAAGTTGAGCATCACCTTCGAGTTGGGTACCTCCCAGGTGACATTGCCCTGGTCGTCCTGCTGGGTGACATTGATGGTAAACGTGCCCTCAGGGTCGAGCTCCCCCACACAGCGAAAATAGGCCCCCGCCTGGCGCGTGACATCGGTGGGGCAGCGCACCGCCAGCAGCGACAGCCGCCGCCCCTGGCGCTCAATATCGGCCTGAATGGCGGCCTCTACGGCGGTGTTGTCGAGGCGGTTGCCGCAGGCAGAGAGGGCCAGGGCACCCAGGGCCAGGGGCCAGACCGCTGGGCTCGCCCAGCGATTACAAAAACGGGGGTTGCGCCTATTCATTGAGCCGGTCAATCCTTACAGGTGAAAGCAGGGTAAGCAGTAAATCGTAGAGTCAAACCATGTCATCTTGGCAGAAATGCGGCCCCAGGGCATGCTACCTGCACTACCCCAGGGGGGCAAAGCCAAGGCATTGTTGCCCAGCCAGGGCCCCATCTCCACCATAATGAAGAGACCCCTTCATACTCATTTACAAAACGTCGCTCACCATGGCAAACGACCTACAGCAGTTTCTCAACCTCCTAGAGCAGCGGGGGCAGCTGCGCCGCATTACCGCCTCTGTCAGCCCAGACTTAGAAGTTGCTGAAATTGCCAATCGACTGCTGCTGGGGGGCGGGCCCGCCCTGCTCTTTGAGAATGTGCAGGGGGCAACCATGCCCCTGGCCATTAACGTACTGGGCACCGTGGAGCGGGTGTGCTGGGCCATGGGTATGGAGCACCCCGCCGAGCTAGAGACCCTGGGCGAAAAGCTGGCGCTGCTGTACCAACCCCGCCCGCCCAAACAGTTTTCCCAGGCGGTCAGCCTCGGAAAAGCCCTATTTGACGTGATTAAAGCCAAGCCCATGCGGGATCTGCTGCCCGCCTGCCAGCAGGTGGTGCTCAAGGACGACGCCGTAGACCTGACCCAGATGCCCCTGCTGCGGGTCTACCCCGGCGATGCCGACAAGGTGATTACCCTGGGGCTGATGATTACCAAAGATCCCGAAACCAACATCCCCAACGTGGGAGTGTATCGGCTTCAGTTGCAGTCAAGTCGTACGGCCACCGTGCAGTGGCTCTCGGTGCGGGGCTGTAGCCGCCACCTGCGCAAGGCCGCTGAGCGGGGCCAAAAGCTGGAGGTCGCCGTGGCGATTGGCGTGCATCCCCTGGTGATCATGGCGGCCGCCACCCCCTTGCCCATTGACCTCTCGGAATGGCTGTTTGCTGGGCTCTACGCCGGCAAGGGGCTCAACCTGGCCAAGTGCAAAACCGTGGACTTGGAGGTGCCCGCCGATGCCGAAATCGTGCTGGAAGGCACCATTACCCCCGGTGACACCGCCGTGGATGGCCCGGCGGGTGACCACATTGGCTACTACGGTGGCGTGAATGAGGCCGCACCGCTGCTGCGGTTTCACTGTGTGACCCACCGCAAAAACCCGATTTACATGACCACCTTTAGCGGTCGCCCCCCCAAGGAAGACGCCATGATGGCGATTGCCCTCAACCGAGTTTACAACCCCATCCTGCGCCAGCAGGTACCGGAGATTCAGGACTTTTTCCTGCCGATGGAGGGGTTGAGCTACAAGGCAGCGGTGCTCTCCATCGACAAGGCATACCCCGGCCAGGCCAAGCGGGCGGCGCTGGCCTTTTGGTCGGCGCTGCCGCAGTTTAGCTATACCAAGTTTGTGATTGTGGTTGACAAGGCGATCAACATTCGCGACCCCCGCCAGGTGATGTGGGCGGTGACCTCTAAGGTGGACCCGGTGCGGGATGTGTTTATTTTGCCCAACAACCCGTTTGACAAGCTTGACTTTGCCACTGAAAAACCGGGATTAGGCAGCCGCATGGGCATTGATGCGACGACGAAGGTCTACCCCGAAACCGACCGACCCTGGAGTGAGGAGCTCACCCCCGACCCCGATACGGCAACCCTGGTGGATGGTCGCTGGGCGGAGTATGGGTTAGATGATTTGAACTTGGGCGATGTGGACCCCAATTTGTTTGGCTATGACCTGCGGTAGAGCCTATGACGCCACTGCTACTGCGCCCAACAACGCCGACATGCCATTGATTTCTATCGTAGCTGGGCCTGTCGTAGCGGGTTTAAGAATAGCGAGGATTGAGGCTGGCTCCGGTGCGGCCTGTGGTGAGCCAAAGCAGCGATCGCCCGGTGTCGCGCAAAATACGGAGGGAAGATTCGGGGACGAAGTTTTTGCTGGGGATGGACACAGGAGTAATCGTGATTCCCCGACTGCCGAGGACTAGGGTGGCGATCGCCTGGGCACGAGCCATGTGGTAGTCAGAGGTAATCAGGTACAGGTGGCGAATGCCA
>DATIVG010000293.1:0-2587 GCA_035466075.1 Nodosilinea sp.
CATCCCCTTAACCCCCCCGTGCTAATGCTAATGACACCCCGCCTCTGCTCTTAGACAGACGTGCCCCCCGGCCCGCTATGCGACCCTGAATGTAAACAGCCCACCTCAACCCTCCCGGTGCCCCCGCCATGCCCAACGCCCCGCTGCCTGAGCTACTCGCCCAAAACGTGCTCCACGCCCGCGCTCGTCTGGGGGAAGGCCCCCTGTGGGATGGCGCTAAGCAGGTGCTCTACTGGGTCGATATCCTCAACCACCGGGTGCATGTGTTTGAGCCCAGCAGCGGCGACGACTGCCATTGGGAAGTGGGGGATGTGGGCAGCGCCCTGGCCCTGAGGGCGGGTGAGCAACTGCTGGTGGCAATGGGCAACCGCATCGCCAGTCTCGATCTCACCTCGGGCCAGGTGGAAACCCTGCACGCGCTGCACTTCGATACCCCTGGCACCCGTTTTAACGACGGCAAATGCGACCCCCAGGGCCGGTTTTGGATTGGCACCATGAGCCCGGAGCATCCGGGGCAGGCGGCCCTCTACCGCTACGACCCCGACGGCACCGTGCGCACCATGGAAACGGGGCTGACCATCTCCAACGGGCTGGGCTGGAGCCCCGACGGCGGCACCTTTTACCTGACCGATTCGCCCCAGCGCAAAATCTACGCCTATCGGTTTGATGGCGAGAGTGGGGAGATCTGCGATCGCACCGTCGCCATCGACCTGGGCGACGAGCCCGTCGAGCCCGACGGGCTGGCCATCGACGCCGACGGCAACATCTGGACCGCCCTGTGGGACGGCTGGGCCGTCGCCTGCTTTAGCCCCCAGGGCGAGGCCCTGGGCCGGGTGTCGCTGCCGGTCAGTCGCCCCACCTGCCCCACCTTTGGCGGCCCCAACCTCTCCACCCTCTACGTCACCACCGCCTCCGTAGGGCTGAGCCAGAAAGAGATTCAGCAGGGGTTTTACTCAGGCGATGTCTTTGCCATCGCCGCCCCGGTGTCAGGTTTACCCACTCACCCGTTTGGGGCCTGAGCCCCTACCCTGATACCTATGAGCACCCTCCTGATCGTCAATCCCACCGCTGGCCCCAGCGACAATGACCAGCTCCTGCCTGAGCTATCTAGCGCCCTAGCGCGGCAGGGCATCACCGCCGAAGTCTGCACCACCACCCCTGACGAAGACGGCCAGGGGCTGGCCGCCGCCGCCGCCAAGGCCGGAGTGGATCTCGTTATCGTGGCCGGGGGAGATGGCACCATTGAGGCCGTCGCCCGCGGCCTGGCCCACACCAAAACCACCCTGGGCATCATTCCCCAGGGCACCCGCAACAACATCGCCGCCAGCCTCGCCATTCCCACCGATCTCAGCCAGGCCATTCAGGTGCTGGCCGAGGGCGAGCGCCGCCCCATCGACCTGGGCAAAGCCAACCACCACTACTTCATGGAAGTGGTCGGCATCGGCCTAGAGGCCACCCTCTTTCCCCGCGGCGACGAGGTCAAAGAGGGTATGAAAAACAACCTCTGGGCGGCCCTCAAGAGCTTCCTGTCCGGGCTCAAAACCTTCCTGCAATTTCGCCAACACCGCCTGGTGCTCCGCTTCGACGGCAGACGCATCCGCAGCCGCGCCCTGCAAGTCAACATCTGCAACAGCCCCCGCTACGGCGTTGAGTTTGCCCTGGCCCCCGAGGCCCAAATGAACGACGGCAAACTCGACTTGATCTACCTCGATCGGCCCTCCAAGTGGGAGCATTTTCGCCACTTTTTTGCCGCTATGCGGGGCAACCACCTGCCCCACGCCCGGCTCAAAATGCACCAGGCCACCACCATCGAAGTGGTCAGCTACCCGCCCCTGGATGTGCATGCCGATGGCGAACACCTGGGCACCACGCCGGTGCTGGTGGAGGTGGTGCCCAACGCCCTCCAGGTCTGCGTGCCCACCCCCGACCTGCTAGCCCGCTTTAGCGCCGATGACGCCAGCCCCAATGACGCCAGCCCCAATGACGCCAGCCCCAGCGCGATCAGCCTAGATGCCGCCGATATTGACCAGCCCCTGCAGGCAGGCCCCTAGCCAAATGCCCCCGGCCACCCAGCCGCTCAGCACATCGCTGGGCCAATGCACCCCCAGGTACAGGCGACTCACCCCCACCCCCAGGGCCAGGGCCACCGCCGCGCCAGCGGTGAGGCCAAAGGGCACGCCTAGAAAGGCCGTCGTCAGCGCCGCCAACAGGCCGTAGAACGAAATAGCGCTCATCGCGTGACCGCTCGGAAAGCTATAGTCCAGCGGGCGTTTAGACGACTCCCACAGGTCGGGCCTCTGCCGCCGAAAAAATGACTTAAAAATGCCGTTGAGCAGCCAGGACCCGGCCAGCCCCACGGCCAACACCAGCACCGCCGCCGCCTCATTGCGGTAGACCAAAATGCCGCCGACCACCACCAGCAGCGGGATGGTAATCTCCCCCTGGGCTAGCCAGGTAATGGCCGTCATATTGCGGTCTAGGGCGGGGGTGGCCCCTGCCTTGAGGGTCAGCAGGCAGCTTTCCTCAAAGGGGCGCAGCCAGTCTGCCAACCAAAACCGGGCCAGCAGCGCGCCCAGGGCCAAGACCA
>DATIVG010000294.1:0-3086 GCA_035466075.1 Nodosilinea sp.
AGTGAGTCGATATAGCTTTAGTCACCTGCTGATCCCCCCTGCCCCCCTTAAAAAGGGGGGTAAAAGTCCCCCTTTTTAAGGGGGATTTAGGGGGATCTCCACTTCTGCTACAAGAAATAGGACTTTTCAAACATCCTCTTAAAGCTGCTCGATCGCACGGATCGCTTCTAGATATTGCGCTTTGATATCTTGGCGGTCGAGTTCTTCAGCGATAGCCGTTTGGCTGCCCCGCTCAATCATCTGGGCCTGGCGCTGGAGGGCGGCACGATCGGCGGGTCGGTAGGTGAAGGGGGCAATGACTGCGATTGCCTCTAGCAGCCGGATGGTCACCGCCACGCTCGACTGCCCGTACTGCCGAATTTGGTTAAAGGCGGCATCGGTGATATCGACAAACGTCAGGGATGGCATCGACAATCGCAGCTGGTTTTGGTCGTCATAGCGGTAGGGCGAGGGAATGTCACGCCGAGCCAGACAGCACAGGGTGGCGCTGATTTGATCGATGCAGCGAATGGCCGTAAACGGATCATTAATGCCTGGCGACAGGGCTCGCACTGCAATTTCAACGATCTGGTTGATGGAAAATTCTAAGTCTTGCTGGTTGGTGCGCTTAGAGCCGAGCACAAAGGCCCCATCAATTTGGGATTTTAGGGGCTTGTTGACTTTGCCCTTGGGGAACACCCGCGCCAGTTCGCCACCCTGCACCACAAATCGACCGGCGCGCGACTGCACTCGAATAATGAGATTATTCTCGGCGGCAATCTGCATGAGTTGGCCATCGTCGAGGGCCTGAAGATAGCCGTCACACCTGGCATTGACGGGGTAGGATTGGCGGTCAAAATCGGTGGGGATATCGATGGCGGTGGCTGCTTCTGGCTGGTTTGGGGAGCTGTGCTCGGTGGTTTCAGGAAACAGCCGCTGGATGGCCTGCTCTAAGTCTTCGCCAACGGCTTGGATGATGTTATCGACCTGAATGGATGAGGCGGCGTGGTGCAGAAAGTAAATTAGCACGCCGATGCTGGCAATCGCTAAACCAATGGCGCAGGTCACGGCTAGGTGGGGCACAAACTCCTGGCCCTCTGACTCATTGACCGTGCGCAGCACCAGCAGGCAGTACACAAAGGTGGAAATAAAGGTGCCCAGCACCACCTGGTTGCCGGTATCTTGCATGAAATTGCGCAGCAGACGCGGCCCAAACTGAGAGGAGGCCAGCTGTAGCGCCACAATGGTGATGGAAAATGCGGTGGTGGCCACGCTCACCATGGAACCTGCGATCGCAGATAGCACCGCCCGCGACCCGCTCGGCCCCAGGGAATACACCCAGCTCACCTCGGTGAGGAGGTTGGACTCTAGCCGGTGGTCGAGGCCAATGGTAAAAAATGACAGCCCGATGGCTAGCCCCACCATGAGCGAGGGCACAAACCAAAAGCTAGCGTTGAGGGAATCCCACCGTTTACTTAACTTTGCCGATTCAATCAAAAGTTAAGCCTCCTGAGGGCGCTCCCTGGTCTGTCAGTTAATCTTACTGGGTGGCTCAACTATTGCCAAATCAGAGTCTGCCAAATCGGGGCCTATGCAGACAGTATTGGCAACGCCTGGAACGATCAGGATCCCCAGTGAATAGCAAAAACCTGGGGGTAGACAGCCTGCTCCCGCGAGGCGGGAAAATGGGCAGACCGAAAGTTAGAGAATTGAGGAAATTTACTACGTTCTCAACTAAATCAATCAATTCAAACAGGACTAAAGCAGTGGTTTCACCCCTGCTGCGGCATAATTTATATAGCTGCTAGTCAACCCAATCTAAGTTTAGCGGCGATCTGACCAAAGTTATGTCTTTGGGAGGATTTACAGTTCCCGATCTGGGCTTGTATGGGCCAGTTTTTTAATCACATTTTTCATCGCAAAATCAAAAAAACGCAAACCTGAGAGGGAGAACAACTATGCCCCGCCTGATTGGTAGACAGTCAAACGATAGCTGGTATGTGACGCTGGTTTTGCTCCTGGCGATCGCCGCCGCCGGGTCTTTGGAGTACCTCGGCGTGATCAATGTCATCCCTGGGTTTGGCAATGAGCAGTCGCCCTTTGAGCAGTCGTCTTTGGGGCGCGATCGCACCTAAGACAACCTGCCCCCATTGGATAGGGGGGCAGTGGGGATCAATATCCTGTGCATAAGCAAGTTTGGCCATGGAGAAGATTCAATCCCCTGGATTCTCTCAAGAACATTTCATCCGTAGCGTTTCATCCGTTTCCCGATCAAGCCTCCCGTAAAAAGGAGCAGCTCTTACCAATCAAAACTCATTTAATTAGCACCTATCTAAAGAAGGACTTTTTCGCCATGTTCAAAGGTAGAGACGTGATCGGTAAAGCCATCGTCTCCTACGACGCTGGGGAAAAGTTTGACGTGGTGAAAGATCTGATTTTTGACCAGGAAAGCCATCAGCTGCTGGGGTTTTTGGTGCAGGAGGCGGGCTGGTTTAGGTGGGCTCAGGTGCTATTGCTCGGCGATGTGCGGGCGATTGGGGCCGATGCGGTGATTACCTCGTCTCGGGGGGCGATTGCCAATGCCCATAGGCGGCCTGATATCGGCCCCATTTTGCACCACAACACGATTCTCAAGGGCACCCGCATTCTCACTGTGGATGGTCGCGACCTGGGGGTAATTGTAGATCTCTACTTTGATGAGACCAGCGGCAAGGTCGAGGGCTACGAGGTGTCGGGGGGGCTGTTTGCCGATGCCTACTCGGGGCGGTCTTTTGTGCCCGCCATGGATACCCTCAAGATTGGCCGCGATGTGGCCTTTGTGCCCGCCGCGACCGCCCAGCTGATGGAAGCACAGGTGGGCGGATGGCGGGGCGCGATGCACACCGCGGGCGACCAGCTCCAGGAGGGGGCCCAGGTGACGGGCGATCGTCTCCACCGGCTGGGCCAGAGCGCCAGCGATCAGCTTCAGGCCACCGCTCAGATCACGGGCAGTGCCCTCCAGGCCCTGGGGCAGGCCACCGGTCAACGGTTCCAGGCGACGGGCCAGGCGACGGGCCATACGCTGCAAGCCCTGGGGCAGACCACCAACGGTCGGGGCCCGGAAACGG
>DATIVG010000295.1:0-18220 GCA_035466075.1 Nodosilinea sp.
TTAAACCTATGCCTGTAGAAACCGTTGGCAGCCCGCCCCCCGAGGCCGGTCGCGTGCGCTCCGTGCTAGAGCAGCAGCTGCCCGACATTATTGCCAGCTTCAACCAGGTGCTGCGCGACCAGTACGGCATCACGGGCGTGAGCGTGGGCGGGTTTACAGTGGTGCCCGAGAGCGCCCTGACCACCACCGTCACCTGCGACCAAGACGGCTGCTCGGTGGGCTAGGGGTTTGGCCATCGCCCCCGCCGACGGCAACCTGTTTCAGCTGCCCCAGCCGCTACCGGCGACCGAGACCTTCACCCCCCTGCTCGAAACGCCCCACCTGCGGGTGGAGCGGATTGTGTCGAGCGGGCAAACCACGCCCCCCGGCCAGTGGTACGACCAGCCCCAGGCAGAATGGGTGGTGCTGCTAACGGGCAGTGCCACCCTCAGCTATGAGGATGGCACTGCGATGGCCCTAGGCCCGGGTGACTATGTGCTGATACCGGCTCACCGCCGCCATCGGGTGGACTTCACCAGTGGCGAACCGCCCTGCCTGTGGCTGGCGATTCACCTGGGCTAGCCGCTGGCCGCTAGTTGCTGGCGATATTGTCCACAGTGAACTCAGAGCGCAGGGTGAGGTCGAGGTCGCTGGGGCGAATCACCACCACCGAGCTCTGGGAGGTGACCTGGTTGTCGCCGGTGATAACGGAACCGATCACGGAGCCCAGGTTGCCGTTGCCGAGAATAGAGCCCAAAATCGACTCGGCCGCGCCGGTGATCAGCGCCCCTTGCAGGGTGCCGTTGTTGACGCTGTTGGTGGCTGCGATCGCACTTGACTCAGCATTGACCGTGTAGGTGCGGCCATTGACGGTCAGGGTGTCGGCCACAAACTTGGCCGCCGTCACCGAAGACCCGCGAATTTCCACCGGCACAATCCGGCCCTGCACCGTACTGCCCACCGGAATCAACACCTGGCCCTGGCCGTTGAGAATCGACTGGGTGGTTTGCAGGCTGGTGGCCACGGTCTGGCCGGGGGCCACCACAATATCGACATCGGCGTTGGGGTAGCGCACGTTGAGGCGAGTGCCATTGGGCACCAGCCGGGGCGAGCTGGCGGTGTTGCCGGGGGCGGGGGTACCCGAGCCCGCATAGCCGACAATGTAGTTGCTGGCGCTCAGCCCCGACTGGAGCGCGGGCATGCGGCCCTGGGCCACCAGCGCCTGGTAGATAAAGGCCGCCACGTCAGCGCGGGTGGCGGTGCGCTCGGGTTGCAGCACATCGACGTTGGGGTAGTTCACCACCAGGCGGTTTTCGGTGGCGGCGGCCACGGGGCCCTCGCCATAGCCAGGAATCTGGCCCGCGTCGCGGTACTGGCCCAGGGCCTGGTTGATCGAGCCCTGGGGGTTGTAGTTGAGGCCGTTGGCCAGGGCCACCAGCGCCTGCACCCGAGGAATCTGGGTCTCAGGCTGGAAAGACCCGTTGGGGTAGCCCGAGAGAAAGCCCTGGCTGTAGGCATCTGCGATCGCAGCATTGGCCCAGTAGCTGTTCGACACATCGGCAAAGCGGGGTGCCGTGCGCGCGCGGGGCTCATTAAACGCATTGCGCACAATCGCGGCAAACTGGGCCCGAGTCACCGGCTGGTCAGGGCGAAAGCTGCCGTCGGGGAACCCGGCAATCACCTGCTCAGCCGCCAAACTCTCAATGAAGGGGCGCGCCCAATAGTTGGCCCCCACATCGGTAAACTGAGCATTCTGAGCCTGGGCGGGCAGCCCCAGCCCAGCGACCGCCACACTGCCCAAAGCAGCCAGCGCAGTCGTTTTAGCAGAAATATTGAATAGCGTGCTCATCAAAATTATGTCCTTAAGTAGCAAGTAGATATGTGTTCTAAGACAAAACAATCCGTTTCGCCTCTAGCCGCAGCCAGACAATCCCCAATTCACTCGGAGATAGATCCCTCGGAGGCCAACGGCAGAAAGATCGGTACCATCAGAAACGCTCTTAAATCAGAACGCTCCCGGTCGATAATTCAGTGGAGTCAGGCCAGCAGCCCAGCGCCCGGAAGAGAGCTAGAGCACTAAACTGCTGGCGAACCAGTAAATGCACTGAAAGCTTGCACAGCCCTGTCGTCTAAGTTACAAGACCTGAGTTACAAGACCGCTAGCACCGCGCTATTGTTCCCCAATCCCGCCACCGATCACCGCCGGGCCGCGCCCAGTCAGCCCTACCCCCCTGGCCCTGCCGGTGAAGGATCGGTTATTGCGACTTACCGACCGCACGCCCCAGCGGTAATCTAGGCCAGGTTAGCACTCTGGCCCAGCGAGTGCTAAGTTTGTCTCTGGAGAGCTGAAAGACAGGACATGGCAAAAAGAATTTCCTTTGATGAGGCGTCGCGGCAGGCCCTCGAGAAAGGCGTCAACGCCTTAGCTGACGCCGTTAAAATCACCCTCGGCCCCAGGGGTCGCAACGTCGTTCTTGAGAAAAAGTACGGCGCCCCGCAAATCGTTAACGACGGCATCACCATCGCCAAAGAGATCGACCTCGAAGACCCCTTCGAGAACCTGGGCGCCCGCCTCATGCAAGAAGTGGCCTCCAAAACCAAAGATCTAGCCGGTGACGGCACCACCACCGCCACCGTGCTGGCCCAGGCCATCGTCAAAGAAGGCCTTAGAAACGTCGCCGCCGGTACCAACCCCGTCAGCCTCCGCCGCGGTATCGACAAAGCCGTCGCCACCCTGGTCAGCGAAATCGCCGCCGTGGCCAAGCCCGTCGAAGGCAGCGCCACCATTGCCCAGGTAGCCACCGTCTCCGCTGGCAGTGACGAAGAAATCGGCCAAATGATCGCCGAAGCCATGGACAAAGTCACCAAGGACGGCGTCATCACCGTCGAAGAGTCCAAGTCTCTCTACACCGAACTCGATGTCGTAGAAGGCATGCAGTTCGACCGCGGCTACATTTCCCCCTACTTCGTCACCGACCAAGAGCGCATGGTGACCGAGCTTGACAACGCCCGCGTGCTGATCACCGACAAAAAAATCGGCTCCATCCAAGATCTGGTGTCGGTGCTAGAGCGCGTCGCCCGCGACGGTGCCCCTCTGCTGATCATCGCCGAAGACATTGAGGGCGAGGCCCTGGCCACTCTGGTGGTCAACAAGGCCCGCGGTGTGCTCAACGTAGCCGCCATCAAGGCCCCCAGTTTTGGCGATCGCCGCAAGGCCATGCTCCAGGATATCGCGGTGCTCACCGGCGGTCAGGTGATCTCCGAAGAAGTCGGCCTCAGCCTCGACACCGCCGACCTAGCGATGCTGGGCACCGCCAGCAAAGTCACCATTACCAAAGACACCACCACCCTGGTGTCCGAGGCGGGTAACAAAGCTGACATCGACAAGCGCATCGCCCAGATTCGCCAGGAGCTAGAGCGCACCGACTCCGACTACGACAAAGAAAAGCTCTCCGAGCGGCTGGCCAAGCTGGCCGGGGGCGTCGCCGTCATCAAAGTCGGGGCCGCCACCGAAACCGAGCTCAAGGACCGCAAGCTGC
The DNA here is from genome assembly GCA_035466075.1 of Nodosilinea sp. Taxonomy (GTDB): domain Bacteria; phylum Cyanobacteriota; class Cyanobacteriia; order Phormidesmidales; family Phormidesmidaceae; genus Nodosilinea. The sequence continues at coordinate 3,519 of DATIVG010000295.1, forward strand.
GCATTGAAGACGCCCTCAGCGCCACCAAGGCCGCCGTCGAAGAAGGCATCGTCCCCGGCGGCGGTGCCACCCTGCTGCACCTGGCACCCAAGCTAGAGGCCCTCAAGGCCTCGCTCACCGCCGAGGAAGCCATCGGGGTCGATATCGTCATGCGGGCGATCGAAGCTCCCCTGCGGCAGATTGCCGACAACGCCGGTCAGGAAGGCGCAGTGATCGTCGAAAAGGTGAAGGCAATGAGCTTTCCCATGGGCTACAACGCCCTCACCGGCGCCTACGAAGACCTGATTCAGGCCGGTATCATCGACCCGGCTAAGGTGGTGCGCTCTGGCCTGCAAGACGCCGCCTCCATCGCCGGTCTGGTGCTCACCACCGAAGCCCTGGTCGCCGAAATTCCCGAGCCCCCCTCTCCCGCTGGCGATCCCGGCATGGGCGGCATGGGTGGCATGGGCGGCATGGGCGGCATGGGCGGCATGGGTGGCATGGGCGGCATGGGCATGATGTAGCCTGCATCGCGACTACTCTGAATAAATGATTAACCCCTAGGGGCACAGTTACGGCTGTGCCCCTATGCTTTATGTGGTGAAATCTTTGGGAGCTAGAACCATGTCGCGCCGCACACCCAACCCAGGGGCCATCCCACCCTCCTCGACCGACCAAGCCGACCAGTCATGGGCCGGGCCAGCCGACACCGAGGCGCTGAGGGCAACAGCTTCCAACTCCCTCAACACCTTGCCCCACGAGGGCAGAAAGAGACTGGTTGACTTCAGCTATTCGACCCCCGGCACGCTCCCCGGCACGCTGAGCATTCCCGACGATGCCCTGCCCACCGAGCTGTATTTGATGGACTATGGCCCCGATGCCGTGCACGCTGCCACCATCGATCACCCGGTGGAGTGCGAAGCCCTAGGCCAGCCCGAAAGCGTTACCTGGCTCGACGCCCGAGGCTTGGGCAGCGAAGCCATTCTGCTGCAGATCGGTCAGACCTTTGACCTCCACCCGCTAATGCTCGAAGACATCGTCAATGTGCCCCACCGCCCCAAAATCGACTTTTACGACGACAAGATTCTGATCATCATGCAGATGGTGCAGCCCAAAGCAACCGGCTCTGGGGTGGGCAGTGAGCAGGTCAGCTTCGTCATGGGCAATGGCTTTCTGGTCACCTTCCAGGAAGAACCCGAGTGGGATTCGTTTAATCCAGTGCGCGATCGCATCCGGCGCGGCACCGGCACCATTCGCACCCAGGGGGCCGACTACCTGGCCTATGCCCTGCTCGACACCATCGTCGATAGCTTTTTCCCCGTGCTCGAGGTAATTGGCGAAACCCTCGAAAATCTTGAAGAAGAGGTGGTGGCCAACCCTACCAATGCCACCATCAAAAAAATTCACCGCATGCGCCGGGCGCTGATGAAGCTGCGCCGCTACATTTGGCCCCAGCGCAGCGTCATCAATGGCCTGATCCGCGATAGCGACAATCTGATCTGCCAGGAGGTGCGCGTCTACCTGCAAGACGTCTACGACCACATTGTGCAGGTGGTCGACATCATCGAAAACTACCGCGAAATCGCCTCCAGCCTGATGGATGTCTACCTCTCCTCCATCAACAACCGCATGAACGAAGTGATGAAGCTGCTGACGGTAATCTCCTCGATCTTCATACCGCTCACCTTCATCGCTGGCGTCTACGGCATGAACTTCAACACCGAAAAATCGCCCTTCAACATGCCAGAGCTAGGGTGGTACTGGGGCTACCTGATCTGCCTGGCCGTGATGGCGGTAATCGCTGCCCTGCAAATCTACTATTTCTGGAAACGCGGCTGGTTCGACAATTTTTCTACCACAAGGCGGTGATACCATATCAACGCCCTTGACCCTGCATCCCCGATGGATCTCAAAGCCCACATCCGCGACATTCCTGACTTTCCCAAACCCGGCATTCTCTTTCGCGACATTACGCCGCTGCTGGGCAACCCCACCGCCATGCAGTACAGCATCGACGCCTTTGCCGAGCAGGTGACCGACTACCGCCCTGACTACATCGTGGGTATTGAGTCGCGGGGGTTTATCTTTGGCATGCCCCTGGCCTACAAAATGGGAGTCGGGTTTGCCCCGGTGCGCAAACCCGGCAAGCTGCCTGCCGCCGTTCACACCGCCAGCTACGCCCTGGAGTACGGCAACGACACCATCGAGCTGCACCAGGATGCCTTTAGTCCGGGCAGTAGAGTGCTGATCATTGATGACCTGATCGCCACCGGAGGCACCGCCGCCGCCACCGCCGAGCTGGTCGAGCAGACCGGCTGCACCGTGGCCGGGTTTGGGTTTGTCATTGAGCTCGTCGGCCTGGAGGGGCGCGCCAAGCTGCCCGATGTGCCGATCACCGTGCTCTTGCAGTATTGATGGCAGGCCAGCCCTTGAGCCAGAGTCTTTGACCCAACCGCTTAGAGGGCGTCACCCTGGGGCGAGAGGGCCAGGGCGTAGCGCAGGCAGCGCATGACCACAAACCACAGCGCTGCTATCACCAGCACCAAACCCACGCGGTTGAGCCACCAGCTTGATTCCAGAGCCAGGGCGTTGAAGGCGGCGTGGGAGAGCATGGCCGCCAGCAGCCCATTGCGCACCAGCCCGCTCCCCTGCCCGGCGGGAGAAAATTTGGCCAGGCCCAGGCCATAGCCCCACAGGGACGACCACAGGGCATGGCCAGGCCCGCTCAGCAGCCCCCGCAGGGCAAACATCGCCAGCACTGCCGTCCAGGCGGAGGCATCGACGGCAGCCCCCGGCAGCCCCAGCTTGGCGACGTTGAAGTAGGCGTAGAGCACAGAGCCAACCACCTCCAGGGTGGCAAACCCGAGGCCCGCCGCCGCCGCAAAAATTAGGCCATCTACTGGTTCGTCAAACTCGGGATGGTCGTACACCCCGGCTTTGACCACCCAGAACTTGACCAGCTCGGCCAGCACCGGCACCACCACCACCGCCATGAACCAGGCGGGTAGGGGCACCACCTGCCGCACCAAAAATACCGGTATAAACCCCAGCAGCCCCAGGCCAAACATCTTCAGCACCAGCCCCCGGGGCTCTGGGTTGAGCTTGTCGCGGGTGTAGAAAAACCAGAGCACAAAGGCCAGGGGGGCCAGAGCCAGGGCGACAAGGCCCACCACCGTAGCCAGTACATTGGGGTTGGTCGCCAGATTCGCCATGGGCCAAGACGCGAGGATAAATCGCCTCTGATGATACACCGGGCAGATAACGGGAGGATAAGGAGAGACTGAAGTGGCTGAGCAGGCGGAGGAAGTGCGGTCGGGCTCCCCCCAGGGCCGCAATCTTGGCCGCAATCTTTGTAAGATGGGGTCACCGGGAGCGATGTAGCGATGTAGGGTAGTGGGCCGTTCATGCACGACGTGTTGGTTATTGGCGCGGGGCCCGCGGGGCTATTGCTGGTGGCGGCTCTGGCCGAGGCGGGGCTGGCGGTGCAGGGGCTGACCCCTACCGATCCGGAGGACCCCTGGCCCAACACCTACGGCATCTGGGTCGATGAGCTAGAGGATCTGGGTCTGGAGGCCTTTCTGGCCCATCGCTGGAAAGACTGCGTGGTGAACGTCAACAGCGGGTCGCTGCCGCTGCACCGGGAGTATGGGCTGATTGACAAAGACCGGCTGCAGAGCCGCTGGCTGGCCCAGGCAGCGCGCGGCCAGGTGGCCTGGCAGCGGGGGAAGGCCGTCAGCATTGAACATTTTGCCACCCACAGCCAGGTGACCACAGACTCTGGGGAGACCTGCTCTGCCCGCCTGGTGGTGGATGCGACGGGACATCACTCCCCCTTTGTACAGCGGGCGGCGACCCAGGCGTTGGCCTTTCAGGCGGCCTACGGCATTGTCGGGCGGTTTTCTGAGCCGCCTATTTGCCCCCGGCAAATGGTGCTGATGGACTACCGCGACGACCACCTCAGCCCGACCGAGCGCCGGGCTCCGCCCACCTTTCTCTACGGGATGGATCTGGGGGATGGGGTGTTCTTTGTGGAGGAGACCTCCCTGGCCCACCAGCCAGCGGTGACTATGGCGGCGCTCAAGGCTCGACTGCACGAGCGCCTGCGCTATCGAGGGGTGGAGGTGAAGGAAACCCACCATGTGGAGCACTGTCTGTTTCCGATGAATCAGCCGCTGCCGGATTTCTCTGGGCGAACGGTGGGGTTTGGCGGGGCGGCCAGCATGGTGCACCCGGCGTCGGGCTATATGGTGGGGGCGCTGCTGCGGCGGGGGCCGGGGCTGGCGGCGGCGATTGCCGCCGCCCTAGCGACTCCCCAAACCACGCCGATACTGGCGGCCAGCCTGGCCTGGCAGGCGCTGTGGCCCGCTGAGCGGGTGCGCAAGCACTACCTCTACCTGTTTGGGCTGGAAAACCTGATGGCCTTTGATGCTCCCCAGCTGCACCAGTTTTTTACTGCTTTCTTTAGTCTGCCGACCGACGATTGGGCCGGGTTTTTGGCCGATAGTAAGACGCTGCCAGAGGTGGTGCAGGCCATGATCGGGCTGTTTGGCCGCGCCCCCAACCCGGTGCGCCTGGGGTTGATGCGGTCGGTGTTTAGCCACGGGCATCTGCTGGGGCGCACGCTGATGAGCTAGGGGAGGGCAGGCTGCCGCCAAAAACATAGCGTATACTCGGGGGTTATAGCCGGTCTTCAACGGTGTTGCGGACTGGGTGGGGAGGCGCGATCGCACCCCCACCACCAATGGCTAACTTCTCAACCCGATGTGGGCAACCTGACTGTATTCCACGGGTAGACTAGCGGCGCGCCGTGTTTACCCGGCTGTCGTACCTGTCGCTGTCGAGTCCAACATGGAGAACCCTTTTATGGCTGAGTCACCCAATGCCCCTGGGGCCCAACCCGCACCACCGCCGCCGCCCCGTCCCCCTCAGTCGGCGGCTGCCCAGGCTCAGATGACGGCCCAGGCACGGGCCCAGGCGGCCGCACGGGCCGCGGGCCAGGCGGCCGCTCAAGCCGCCGGTGGCCAGCCCGCCGGGGCCCCACCCGCCGCGCGACCGGCCCCCGGTCAGGCGGCTGCCCCACCCCCCGGCCAGGCCGCAGCTCCGGCCCCCGGCCAGGCCAGCCACCGACCCGCCGCGCCGCCGCCCATGCCCCGCGCCGCCGACACACCCAAGGTCAACGGGGGTCTCACCCTCGAAAAAATTGTCAAAGAGGCGTTCGACAAAGGCTTTTCTGACATTCACCTGGGCGTGGGAGAGGTGCCTCGGTTCCGCGATCGCGGCGAGATTGCGTCCACCGAGTATCCGGTGACCGACGAGGCCACCTTCTACGGCTGGCTCGAAGAGATTCTCAAGCCCGACGAGATTCAAGAGTTTCGCCAAACCCTCGACTTTGACGGCGCCGCCCAGTACGACTTCACCCGCATTCGGATCAACATCTTTGACACCCTGCGCGGCCCCTCCATGGTGCTGCGTTTGATTCCGGTGAAAATTCTCACCCTCGACCAGCTGGGCTTCTCGGGCATCTTTCGAGATGTGTGCCATTACCACAAGGGGCTGGTGCTGGTTACCGGCCCGACCGGCTCCGGTAAATCGACCACCATGGCGGCGATGATTGACTACGTCAACACCGAGATGCCCAAAAACATCATCACCATTGAAGACCCGGTGGAGTTTGTGCACACGAGTCGGCGATCGCTGATCAAGCAGCGGGAGGTGGGCATGCACACCCAAAAGTTTGACAACGCCCTCAAGGCCTCCCTGCGGGAAGACCCCGACATCATTCTGGTCGGTGAAATGCGGGACAAAGAGACCGTCAACACCGCCCTCAAAGCGGCCCAAACCGGTCACCTGGTCATGGGCACCCTGCACACCAACAGCGCCGTTAAAACCGTAGAGCGGATTCTCAACCTGTTTGAGCCTGAGCAGCAGGCGCCGGTGCGGGTGTCGCTGGCGGAGTCGCTGGTGGCGGTGATTGCCCAGGGCCTCTGCCGCACCACCGACGGCAAGCGGGCCGCCTTCCACGACATCTTGATCAACACCGACGCCATCAAAGACTACATTCTGCGGGGCCAGCTCGACGAGGTCGAGGCGCTGATTCCCAAGTGTAACTTTGACGGCATGTGCACCATGAACCAGTCGCTCTACGCCCTCTACGAGTCGGGGCGGATCACCGAGGAGACGGCGCTGGAGATGTCGCCGAAGCAAAACGAGATGGCCCAGATGCTGCGGGGCCGTGTCTAGCCCTGCCATGGTTGCCCCAGTCGCCACCAGCTTTAAGGGCATTGCCCTGTTTACCCCTGGGGGCGACTGCGTCTACTGCCTCGATCAGCAAAAACGCGCCCACTGGCACATCGACCTGTGCGCGGCGCTCCAGAGCCACCTGGGGCTGGCCGAGCCGCCCTATTTTTTGCTGCCCTGCTTTACCGCCACCGTAGACCGCTGGGTGCAGACCACCACCCAGCAGCCGGTCACCGTGGCCGAGGCCTACCCCCGAGCGCTGCGCTATCAGCCCCTGCTCAATGCGCTGTTTGACCTGGGCAACCTGCAATGGCAGCCCAACTACAGCCAGGCCGAAGAATGCTCGGTGGCCCTGATTGAGTCCTACCGGCCGACCTTTCCCCAGCTGTGGGAATGCCACGATTTGGTGATGTGCGTCGAGCAGACTAGCGCCGCACCGACGGTGGCGACCGCTGCCCCCGCCCCGCCACCGGCAGCCAGCCAGGATCTGTTTTTGCAGCCCCACAGCTTTAAGCTGTTTGTGCGGGGGACCGACACCGCCGCCACCGAGCAAATGCTGCGGCTGCTGCACACCACCCTAGAGTCGTCCCTGGCGACGGCCTACACCCTGCAAGTGATCGACGTGACGCTCCACCCCGACCAGGCGGAGGCGGAGCATATTTCGGCTACCCCCACCCTGATTCAGACCGCCCCGGCCCCGGTGCGGCGGGTGGTGGGCAACGTGCTGAGCCAGGAGCAAATGCTGCGGCTGCTGGCCCCAGAGTAGGGGCTGGCGGCGCTCTAGGGGCAACTCTGGGGGCTAGGCGGTGCCCAGCTGGAGGCCGTAGAGGTTGGCGTAGATGCCCTGGCGGGCCATCAGCTCGACGTGGGTGCCCTGCTCGACAATGTCGCCCTGCTGAATCACCAGCACCTGGTCGGCCTGGGTCACGGTGCTGAGGCGGTGGGCAATCACAAAGCTGGTGCGGTTGTGCAGGAGGGCTGCGATCGCATCTTTCACCAGCCCCTCGGTGCGCGTATCGATGCTGCTGGTGGCCTCATCCAGCAGCAAAATGCGCGGGTCGATCAGCACCGCTCGGGCAATGCTCACCAGCTGCCGCTGGCCCTGGCTGAGGGGCGTGCCCCGCTCCCCCAGCCGGGTGCTGTAGCCCTGGGGCAGCGACGTAATAAACTCATGCACATTCGCCGCCTGGGCCGCCGCCTCAATTTCAGCCTGGCTGGCCTCGGGCACCCCAAAGGCAATGTTTTCGGCCACGGTGCCGCTAAACAGCAGGTTGTCCTGCAGCACAATGCCGATCTGGCGGCGCAGACTGGCCTGGGTCACCGTTCGCACATCGACGCCGTCGATGCGCACCGCCCCTTCCGACACGTCGTAAAACCGCATGATCAGGTTAATGATCGTGCTCTTGCCCGCCCCGGTCGGCCCCACCAGCGCAATCATCTGCCCCGGCTGGGCGCAGAGATTCACCTCCTTTAGCACCCGCTGGTGGGGGCTGTAGCCAAACCCCACCGCCTCAAACCGCACCTCCCCGGCAATGGCCGGCATCGCCCTGGCGTTGGGGGCATCCTGCAGGGTAGCGGGCTCATCCAGCAGCAAAAAAATCCGGTCGAGCCCCGCCAGCGCCGACTGGGCCTGGGTATAAAACTGACTGAGAATCTGAATGGGCCGAAAAAACTGCTGCACGTAGAGCACAAAGGCCGTCACCGTGCCCACCGTCATCACCCCCGTCACCGCCAGGTAGCCGCCGTAGGCCATCACCCCAGCGGTCGCCAGGGTATTGAGAAAGTCGATGGAGGGCAAAAACGCCGCCGTCACCGCCACCGCCTGCACATTGGCCCGGCGGTTGGCCGCATTGAGGCTGTCAAATTCCTCAATGTTGAGCTCGGTGCGGTTAAAGGCCTGGGCCTCACGCACGCTGCCAATGTCTTCCTCCAGCTTGGCCGACAGGTCGCCAATGGTCTGGCGGGTGAGGCGAAAGCGGCTTCTCGCCCAGCGGGAGAAAAACCCGGTAGTAAAGATCATCAGCGGTACCACCAGGTTGCTCAGCAGCCCCAGCTGGAGGTTGATCGACAGCATGGCGATGATAATGCCCACCAAACTAAAGGTCTGGCCCAGCACCTGGGGAATGGTGAGGCCAAAGGCCTGATTCACCGTATTCACATCGTTGAGCAGGCGGCTCATCAGATCGCCCGCCTCGCTGCGGTCGAAAAAGCTCACCGGCAGGCTCTGAATTTTGTCGAAAATATCCTGCCGCAGCTGCCCCAGCAGCTTCTGCACAATGGCGCCCATGCGCAAAATCTGCCCCCGAATCGCCCACACCCCCACCACATAGATCGCCGTCAGAACCACCAGCATCCACCCCAGGCCCCGCAGGTTGCCCGCCAAGATCAAGTTGTCGATCGACCAGCCAATCAGCAGCGGCCCGATCGCCTGGGTGGTCGCCCCAATGGCGACCAGCAGCAGCGCCACGGGCAGCTCGGCGCGGTAGGGGGCAAAGTAGTGCAAAAACCGACCCATCGTCGAGAGTTTGGGCTTGGAGTCGGTTGACGCGACAGGCTGGGCTGAGGACATGGGGATTAGCGGCTTTCTAGCGATTTTCTTTTCTAGCGGTTTTCTAAGTTGGCCAAACAGTCCGGCGGGGACACGACTCTACGGGGAAATTTGCGCTGCATCCTGGCGTCCCAGGTCACCACCCCAGCGTTCCACGGTTCGCCACCGATCCAGGTCATCTGAGGTCGTAACGGGTAAGGTTTCCCAGCGCTGGCGAATCCGGTCGATGACATCCAAGCGGCTAGCAGAGCGAAGCTCCCTGCTCTTGCAAATCTCCTGTTCCATAGCGGGCCTTTAGTGAATGAGCAGTTTAGTAGGCTAATTGCAAAAAGACTACGTCAGCACCGGAGTAGCGCCCACCTGCGACTCTAAAATCGCGCCGTAGAGGGGGCTGGTGGCCATCAGGTGCTCGTGGGTGCCCTGGGCCACCAGCCGCCCTTTATCCATTAGCAAAATGCGGTCGGCGGTGCGCACGGTGCTGATCCGCTGGGCGACTACAAAGGCGGTGCAGGTGCGGCGGCGCATCAGGTCATCCAGGGCGGCCTGAATTTGGGCGGCGGTTTGGGCATCGACGGCGGAGGTGCTGTCGTCGAGAATCAACACTTTGTAGTCGGTGAGCAGGGTGCGGGCGATGGCAATACGCTGCTTTTGGCCGCCCGAGAGGCCCACCCCGCGCTCGCCCACCAGGGTGTCGTAGCCCTCGGGCAGGGTCATGACAAAGTCGTGGATCTGGGCGGCCTGGGCGGCTGCGACCACCTGCTCTAGGGTGGCCTCGGGCTTGGCGTAGGTGATGTTGGAGAAGATGGTGCCCGAAAACAGAGTGGTCTCCTGGAACACGGTGCTGATGTGCGATCGCAAACTCTCCAGGGTAAAGTCGCGCACATCGCGGCCATCGATGCGCACCGCCCCCGCCGTCACATCATAGAAGCGGGGAATCAGGTTGGTCACACTGCTCTTGCCCGAGCCGGTCATCCCCAAAATAGCGATCAGCTCATCGGGCTTAGTTTCAAACGAAATCTCGCAGAGGGCCGGAGTCGTCGCCCCCGGATAGCGAAACGACACATTTTCAAACGTGATTCGGCCCCCGCAGGTTGTAAACGGCACCGAGTGGGGGCGATCCCTAATTTCAATTTCGGCGTCCAGCACTTCGTAGACCCGCTCCGCCGAAGACGCCGCCTGGGCAATCGCCGGAGCCGCAAAGCCAATCAGCAAAATCGGCTGCAAAATCAGCAGCAGATAGGTGTTAAACGCCACCAGCTCCCCTACCGAAAAGCGCCCCGCCACCACCGCCGCACCGCCGTAGCCCACCACCGCCACAATCACCAGGTTGCTCACCAAAAAGATGAACGGAAAGGTATTGCGAATCGCCAAAATCGTCTTCAGGTTGGCCGCCACCAGACCATCGTTGAGGCGGGCGTAGCGATCGCGCTCCACCTCCTCCCGCACAAAGGCCTTCACCACCCTCACCCCCAGCAAATTTTCCTGCAACACCCCGTTCAGGTCGCTCAGCTGCTCCTGCACCTGGCGAAACAGCAGATTGTTGCGGCTAAAAAACCGCGCCATCAGCCATCCCGCCATCGGCACCACCGTCAGGCTGATCAGCGCCAGCCGCCAGTTCATCACCAGCAAAATCGTCGCGATGGCCACCAGCGTCACCACGCCGCTGATCACCTGCACCAGACTGGTACTCAAAAACGTGCGCACCTGCTCAATGTCGCTGGTCACCCGGGTCAGCAGCTGGGAGGTCTGCGCCTGATCGTGGTAGCTAAAGCTCAGCCGCTGAATCTTGCTAAAAATGCGGTTGCGCAGGTCGTACACCACGCTCTGAGACATGGCCTCGGCACAAAAACTTTGGCCAAAGTTAAACAGCCCCCGCGCCAAAGCCGCTATCACCAGCCCCACCCCGCTCTGAAGCACCACCGTCAAATTATTTTCGGCAATGCCCTGGTCAATGGCCCAACGAAACAGCTGGGGGGTCGCCGCATAGGCCGCCACCAGCAGCAGCGCACTGGCCAAGGCCCCCAGGCTCAACCAGGGGTAGGCCCTGAGGCTGCCCAACACCCGCTTGAGCTGCTGTAGCGAAGACGCCTGCTGGGGCTGAGAGAACTGTACCAATGGCCTACTCCTACCGCGCCTGAGTCAGACTCATTCTAGACGTAACGCTCCGCTGGCTGGCGTCCATCGGTCATCGGGCGGCAGCGATGGCCACCGGCAGGCCCCATAAAGTACAATTGAACCATTCTAAACACCACACCAGCCCCAGGATTAGCCTCCGGGGGCTTTTTCATAGGGAGACGGCGCCCAGGGTTAAACCAGTTCTGAAATCCTCTAGCCTGCAAATCTTCTCTCCACGGAGCAGCTTGGCGTGGGCTTTGCGGTCAAACTTTCTGATCGCAATGGGCGCTGGTCCTAGCTCTCGGCGCGGCAACCCGACAGCACCGTCACGCCATCCAATTCCACCATTACCTCAAAGCGGTGGAGAGGATTGCATAGAATCAGCAGGCAGCCGACAATGGGCAGAAAAATAGCGTACCCTAGGTCAGCCGCTCAGCCATAATTATCCCCTGCTGCCAGCGGCTAAAACTAACCTGCGCCTCCAGAGCGCCAACCCTGCCCACCTACGCCTTGATCGGGTTATTTATGTCGATAAAAAACATTATCTCCCTGGGTCTGTTGCTGTTCATCCCCATTTCCATTGCGGCTGAACGGTTGGAGTGGGGAGCCCTGACGGTATTTGGGCTGTCGGCCCTGGCGATTGTGCCGCTGGCGATCTGGCTGAGCACCGCCACCGAAGAGCTGGCGGTGGTCACCGGCCCCACCATTGGCGGTTTGATCAACGCCGTCTTTGGCAACGCCACCGAGCTGATCATCGCCCTGGTAGCGCTCAAGGCGGGCCTGATCGACATTGTTAAGGCCAGCATCACCGGGTCTATTTTGGCCAACCTGCTGCTGGTCATGGGCCTCTCCATGCTGGCCGGGGGGCTGCGCTACAAGGAGCAAACCTTTAACCAGACCGTCGCCCGCATCAACGGCTCGACGATGAGCCTGGCGGTGGTGGCCATTGTGCTGCCCGCCATGGTGATCAACACCAGCAATATTGTGGAGCCCAAAACCATTAGCCAGCTGTCGCTGACGGTGGCGGCAATCATGATTGTGGTCTACGGGCTGACGCTGCTATTTTCGCTCAAGACCCACAGCTATCTCTACGATGTGGGCGTCACCGACCTGGAAGGCGAAGCCCAGGAGGAACACCACAAGCCCAATGTGTGGCTCTGGGTGGGGGTGTTGTTTGCCGCCACGGTGGGTGTGGCCATTGAGTCTGAGATTTTTGTGGGCGCGGTGGAAGAAGCCGCCACCAGCCTGGGGTTTACGGCCCTGTTTACCGGGGTGATTTTGCTGCCGCTGGTGGGCGGGGCGGCCGAGTATGTCACCGCTGTGCGCGTGGCCATGAAAGACAACATGGATTTGGCGGTGTCGATCTCGATGGGGTCGAGCCTGCTGGTAGCCCTGCTGGTAGCGCCGATCCTGGTAATCATCGGCTATTTCATCGACCAGCCCATGGACCTTAACTTTGGCCTGTTTGAGGTGATTGCGGTGGTGATCGCGGTGCTGTTTGCCAACCTGATCAGCCTCGATGGCCGCTCCAACTGGCTGGAGGGGGTGCTGCTGCTGTCTACCTTTGCCATTTTGGGGGCGGCGTTTTTCTTTCACCCGGTGTAGGGGGGAGGGGGTTAAGCGACTGGCGGTTGGGCGGCTCGCTGTAGGGCGCTCAGGCCCAGCTCTGCCAGCAGGGCGAGGAGGGCCACGGGCACGGCTCCCACCAGCAAAATCGCCGGGTCGTAGGCGGCAAACCCCAGCACAATAAAGGCACCCAGCCCGCCCGCTCCGACAAAGGCGGCCAGGGTGGCGCTGGCGATCACCTCCACGGTGGCGGTTTTGATACCGGCAATCACCACGGGCAGGGCCAGGGGGATTTCGACGGTTTTGAGAATGTCGGCGGGGGGCATGCCCATGCCGGTGGCCGCTTCGCGAATGGCGGGGCTAATGGTGCGAAAGGCCACGTCGGTGCTGATTAAAATCGGCGGCATCACCAGCAGCGTCAGGGCCAGCACCGCCGACCAAAAGCTCAGCCCCAGCACCGGCACCGCCAAAAACAGCACCGCCAAACTGGGAATCACCCGCAGGGCGTTGAAAGCGTTGAGCATGACGGTGGAGATCAGGCGCGATCGCGCACTCCACAACCCCAGGGGCAGCCCCACCAGTAGGCCGATCGCCAGCGGTACCGCCACCAGCAGCAGGTGTTGTTGAAGGGCTGTAAAGATGCGATCGCTATTTTCCAGCGCGTACTGATAGGCGTTTTGCAGAGTAGGCAGCATGGGGCAAACCTGAGGCCATCACCGTTCCTACCTTACCCCGAGTTTTGGGCCAGAGCTGGCTCAGGGCCCAACCATTACTCCCCCAGCCGCTGCTCGGTGTCGCCATCAAACCAGTGGAGCGCTGCGGGCGGCAGGGCCAGGGTCAGGTTTTCCCGGCTCCAGGTGGCATCGGCGGGCAGCAGCGCCCGCAGGGTGAGGCTGGGGTCGCCCTGCACCCGCAGGCTGACCAGGTCGCTCATGCCCAGGTTTTCCACCAAAAACACGCGACCGCTGACGGTGTGGGCATCGCCCTCGCGGGGCAGCCGCAGATGCTCAGGGCGAATGCCCAAAATCACCGATTTAGCCTGTATGTGCCCCGGCAGCGGCACCGCAAAGTCACCCAGGGCCACCGCCTGGCCGCTGCGCTCCAGGGGCATCAGGTTCATCTGGGGGCTGCCGATAAAGCTGGCCACAAACCGATTGGCCGGGGTTTTGTAGATCTCGTGGGGGTGGCCCAGCTGTTGCAGGTGCCCCTGGCTCAGCACCGCCACCTTGGTGGAGAGGGTCATGGCCTCGGTCTGGTCATGGGTGACGTAGACAATGGGCGACTTTTGGTCAGCAAAAATTTGCTTCAGGTCGGCCCGCACCTGCTCCCGCAGCAGGGCATCGAGGTTGCTGAGGGGCTCGTCGAGCAAAAACACGTCGGGGTTGCGCACCAGGGCGCGGGCCAGGGCCACCCGCTGCCGCTGCCCCCCGGAGAGCTTGGCGGGCTTGCGATCGAGCAGCGGGTCGAGGCCCAGCACCTCCGAGGCCTCCTGCACCCGTTTTTGAATGTCGCCCGCCGGCAGGTGGCGCATTTTGAGCCCCGAGGCAATGTTGTCGCGCACGGTCATGTGGGGGTAGAGGGCGTAGCTCTGAAACACCATGGCAATGTTGCGATCGCCCGGCGGCAGCGGGCTGACATCGCGATCGCCAATCATCACGCGCCCCTCCGTCGGCTGATCGAGCCCGGCAATCAGCCGCAAAATGGTCGATTTGCCGCAGCCCGATGGCCCCACCAGGGTCAAAAACTCGTTGTCTTCCACCGCCAGGTTGAGCTGCTTCACCGGCACAATCTCGCGGCTGTAGGCTTTGGTGAGGTTTTGAAGTTCGAGTTTAGCCATGGTCTTTGGGGGAGTAGGGGAGTGGGAGAAGCGGTTTGAATGTTGAGTTTTGAATGTTGAATGTTGAGTTTTGAATTCAAAAGTTTTGCCTAGCCTTTCACCGAGCCGGAGGTCAGCCCCTGCACGATGCGGCGCTGGAAGAACAGCACCAGCAGCACCAGGGGTAGGGTGCCGACGACGGTGGCGGCGGCCAGGGGGCCGTAGGGCACCTCAAACAGGGTGGTGCCGCCGAGCTGGGCGGCGGCGACGGGGATGGTTTTCTTGGCTTCGCTGGTCATAAAGGTGAGGGCAAACAGGTACTCGTTCCAGGCGAAGATGAAGGCCAAAATGCCGGTGGTGACCAGGGCGGGCAGGGTCATGGGCAGCACGATGCGCCACAGCATTTGAACGGTGTTGTAGCCATCGACCCGAGCGGAGTCT
>DATIVG010000296.1:0-3573 GCA_035466075.1 Nodosilinea sp.
TGGGGCGCTGGCGCTCACCGCCGTCACCCTCGCCGCTCCCCCAGCTGGAGCCCTGCCGGGGCAAACCGTCACCCTGGCCGAATCGTGGATTCGCAACAACCCCACCCTGCGCCCCGCCCCCCACGAGCGCCTCACTATCAACCGCCTGGTTGCGCCGGGGCAGCGGTTGACCTTTCAGGCCTCGGTTTTTCCTGTCAGCGGGGTCAGCCCCGACGAAAACCGCCGCCAGATTCGCACCGAGCGGTTTGCCCTGGCCGACCACGCCAACCCGATCACCGGCGACCGTCTAGATGAGTCTCTGCGGGCCATCTACGGGCAGGAAATATTTAACGATTACCGCCAGGCGACGGTGCTGCTGCGCTATCCGGAGCGAGGCGCTCGCCCTGCCCCAGGGCAAAACCTGGTGCTGCGGGGAGAACTGCGCGAGGGCGAGCGGTTTGCCTACTGGCAAGAGATTGCCTACGACCGCGCTGGCACCGCCCACCTGGGCCGCATGGCCGTGTTTCTCAAAGACGACCTGCCTGTACTACAGGCACAGCTAGAGCCCTAGCCGCTGATCAGCATTGCCTTGCTGCGGTTTTACAATGGGCAAGACTTTACCCTCCTCGGCCCCATCGCCAACCCCAGAGTCTGGAGCAACCGACTCACCGTGGCGGCCCTCGCGGCTGCGATTGCCCTATGCCAGATCGAGATTCGCTCGGCTGAACAGCCTCTGAAGGCTCGAACCCCAAACCCCAAACTTTTGATCTGAGTTCCGAGCCTCATCCTCACCCGTTCCCCTGCTCCAGCACCCAGTCGCGCAGTAGTCCGTTCACCTGGTCGGGCACCTCGTCGTGGGGGCAGTGGCCCGCTTGCAGGTAGTGCTCCGTCAGCGTCGGGTAGTGCTCCCTAAACTGTGCTCCTTTCTGGCGGCAGTTCATCCAGGGGTCGCCTTCGCCCCAGAGCATCAGCAGGGGGCAGGTCAGCTTTTGCAGCAGCGCGTCTACCTTCTCGCCCTGGCGGGATTTGAACACCGAGGCAAACACCTGGGGGGCACCGGGATCGAGGGCCGGGCGGCGAATGTCTTCCACCAGCTGATCGGTAATGGCGGTTTTATCCAGATACACCTGGCGCAGGGTGCGGCGAATGGTGGCGGGCTGGCGCACGTACTGAAACAGCAGCCAGCTGGGCAGC
Source organism: Nodosilinea sp. (assembly GCA_035466075.1). Classification (GTDB taxonomy): domain Bacteria; phylum Cyanobacteriota; class Cyanobacteriia; order Phormidesmidales; family Phormidesmidaceae; genus Nodosilinea. The sequence continues at coordinate 1,174 of DATIVG010000296.1, forward strand.
GGCTGGAGCATGAGGGCTTGAATGGCTTTGGCGATCGGGTTGGGCGGGGGCGGCGGTGTTTGGGCCGGGCTAGAAAACGGCCCGGCGCTGTTGAGCAGCACCAGCCCGGCGGCGGACTCGGGATGGTTGGCCGCCACACACAGGGACGCGTAGCCCCCCAGGGAGTTGCCCGCCAGCACCGCCGGGCGACCGATCACCTCGGTGATGAAGTCGTGGAGCTGGGCCTGCCACAGGTCGCCGCTGTACTGCCAGGCGGGCTTGGCGGAGCGACCAAACCCCAGCAGATCGATGGCCCAGACCTGAAAGTCGGCCTGGAGCCCCTGGATGTTTTTGCGCCAGTGGTCGGTGGAGGCCCCAAAGCCGTGCACCAGCAGTAGCGGCGGGCGATCTTCACGGGGGGCTCCGGCCACGACGTAGTGAATGGCCTGGTCGCGCCAGAGCCAGGTGTTGCCCTGGGTATCGATGGGCTGGGGAGAAGAGACAGCAGCGGTCATGGCAGGGGTAGTCACTGAGTTTGTGAACAAATGTTAACTACGATGGTAGCGAATCTGGGCCAGCCCCACCCTGTGAGGATGACAAAACACCGAATACCAGGCATTGTTGCAGAGGAATGCTTTTAGGCCCGCGACTATGGCTGCCCTATCTCGCCCCCGCAAGTCGGCTAACCGCCGCGAATTTTCTAAATTTGATGCCCGCCGGGCCAAATCGCTCTGGTTTGAGCGACTGATGGCGGGGGTGGCGCTGCTCAACCTGGCGCTGGTGATTGGCGATCTGAGCTATATTCCCCTGCGGGATCAGTACCTGCGGTTTTTGCCTCGGGTGACGACCTGGTACGGCGAAACCTTTAAGGGCATTGAGCCCCACCGGTTTACGGCCAACTACCTGGCCACCGTTGACGATCTGGAGCAGCAGGTGGCGCAAACGGGGCTGACCTCCCCTGAAGCCCAGGCGATCTTGGCTGACTTGCAGCAGCAGAGTGCGGCGATGATCACCGAAAACCCGTTTCAGCTGGCAAACCGCTCGGGCAATCTGGAGCGGATTAAAAACAGCCTGCGCGATCGCATGGGTGAAGACTCGGCCACCGACGCCTTTACGGCGTTTTGGAGCTTTGATCACCTCAGCAGCGCTGGCTTTCGTGACGAGATTGCCTTTTTTGACGGCGAAATCAGACCGCTGGTCAACACCAATTTCTTTCGTCGCACCGCTGTGCATGGGGGGTTTGTTGACCTGTTTTGGCGCATCGACCTGTGGTTTAGCCTGCTGTTTGCCGTAGAGCTGCTGGCCCGCAGCGTTTTTCTCGATCGCCGCTACAAAAACTTTACCTGGCGCGACGCCATCCTGTGGCGCTGGTACGACCTGCTGCTGATTGTGCCCTTCAGCGCCCTGCGGCTGCCCTGGCTGGCGCTGTCTCGCCTGATTCCCGTCACCATTCGAGTAAACCAGTCAAATTTAATCAATCTCGACCCGATTCAAAACAGCATTAGCCGGTTTTTGATCAGCCAGGTGGCGGTCGAAATTACCGAAATGGTGGTGCTGCGCCTGATCGACCAAGCGCAGTCGCTGGTGCGCGACGGCAGTGTGGCCCAGGCCCTGCTCGAGCCCAGTTCGCGGCGCTATATCGAGGTGGGCGGCGTCAACGAGCTGGAGGTGATTGCCCAACGGCTGGCGGCGCTCACGGTCTACAATGTGCTGCCCGAAGTTAAGCCCGAGGTCGATGCCCTGCTCAAACACACCGTGACCCAGGCCTTTGATCGGGCCCCCGGCTACCAGGGGTTTCGCCAACTGCCGGGCATTGGCCACCTGCCCGACCAGGTGGCCGAGCAAGTGGTCTCTCAGCTCTCGGCCAACCTCTACGGCGCGATGAAGGGATCGTTGGAAAGTCGCTCGGGGGGCGACCTCACCCAGGCCCTGGTCGAAAAGCTCGGCGCCACCTTCAAAGCGCAGCTGAAGGAAAACGAGAATGTCGAAGAAATTGAGGCCCTGGTGGTCGATTTTCTCGAAGAGATCAAGCTCAACTACGTCAAACGCCTGGCCGCGGCCGATGTCGATCGGCTAATTGAAGAGCGCTACCAGCTCTACAACGTCACCCAGGGTCGGTAGGGCGGCGAAGGGGCCGTCTTCCCCTGGATAGACGCGGGGCTGCCTCGATCTCAGCCCGGTGACCCTCCGCTGCGGTAGAGGCTTTGGCTTTATCGGCGTTGTTATGGTGAGCAAAGTTCAAACTAGCGCTGGTAAAGAGGCCTTAGCCCTTGCCCAGGCGCTCACCATCGAGAGGACGATAAAACATGTCTACTCAAAACGTTGACCCCAACAATCGAGATTTTCAAAACTCTGTTAATGCTCGCCCCGTCACCCGGGACGAACTGGCCTACCGGGATGGCTACGTGCGCGGCAAGACCG